>JBDTDN010000052.1:0-11934 GCA_039923055.1 Jatrophihabitantaceae bacterium | reverse complement strand
TGACGTCGTGCTGATCATGACGGGGTTCGCGCGCTCATTGCGCGCCACAGGAATCGCCGCGGACCGCGTTCGGCTCACGACGAGCCTCACCGCGCTCGGACTGGTCGACGTCGCGGACGCCGACCAGGTCTACTGGGCGACGCGGTTGGCGCTGTGTTCCGAACCGGACGATCTGCCCAAGTTTGACGCCGTCTTCGACACGTGGTTCCGCGGCAGCCGGCCCACCCTGCCCGGGCCGGCGCGACCGATTATGACCACGGTCGCGGTACGCCCGCTGGCCACCGAGCGCGGCGACGGTCAACACGATCAAGTCGAGCCGCTCGGGACCGCCGCCAGCGACGCCGAGGCGCTGCGCCACCACGACATCGCGACGCTCAGCCCCGTCGAACGCGCCGAGGTCAACAAGATGATTGCGCTGCTGGCGCCTCGGATCGCGACCCGTCGCACGCTGCGCCGTGTCCCCGGTGGCCGGCGGCACATCGACGTCGGGCGAACGGTACGGCGACTGCTGCGTGACGGCGGCGAGCCCGGCTTACTCCGCTACGCCCAGCGCGGCGACCGCCCCCGCCGGCTGGTGCTGCTGCTGGACGTCAGCGGTTCGATGGCGCCGTACGCCGACGTGCTGTTGCGCTTCGCCCACGCCGCCGTCCGGGTCGCTCCGACCACAACCGAGGTGTTCACCGTCAGCACCCGGCTCACCCGCATCACCCGCCAGTTGCGACTACGCGACCCCGAAACGGCACTGCGAGCCGCCGGCGCAACCGTCCCGGACTGGAGCGGCGGCACGCTGCTCGGCCAGACATTGCGCGCGTTCCTGGATCGGTGGGGCCAGCGGGGCACGGCTCGCGGCGCGGTGATCGTGCTCGCCTCCGACGGCTGGGAACGCGGCGACGCAACGCTGTTGGGCGAGCAGATGGCCAGGCTGTCGCGCCTGGCGCACCGCACCGTCTGGGTCAATCCGCACCAGGGCAAGACCGGCTTCACGCCCGTCACCGGAGGTATGTTGGCGGCACTGCCCTATCTGGACGAAATGGTTGCAGGACACAGCTTCGGCGCCCTGCAGAACCTGGCCGAGGTGATCGCGCGTGCGTGATGTGATGAGCGAACTCGCGCAATGGTGGCGCGCCGGACAGACGGTCGGCGTCGGCACGGTGGTGGGCACCTGGAAGTCCTCGCCACGCCAGCCGGGCGCTTCGATGGTCGTGGGTCCGGACGGGTCGGTCGTCGGCAGCGTCTCCGGTGGCTGCGTCGAGGGAGCGGTGTACGAACTCGCCGAGCGGGCCCGCGACACCGGTGTGCCCGTCCTGCAGCGCTACGGCATCACCGACGACGACGCGTTCGCGGTGGGGCTCACCTGTGGCGGCATCATCGACGTCTTCGTCGAACAGGTCGGGCCGGACTCCTTCCCCGAACTCGGCGAGATCGCGCAGGACGTCGCGGACGGCCAGCCAGTCGCCGTCGCCACGCTCATCGACGGCGCCGGCGAGCGAGTGGGCCGACGGCTGGTGATCCGCCCGGACACAACGAGCGGATCGCTGGGCAGCGCCCGCCTGGACGATGCCGTGCGCGACGATGCCCGCGGCTTACTCGTCCAGGGCCGTACGGACCAACTGCACTACGGCCCGGACGGCGAGCGGCGCGGCGACGAACTCACCGTCTTCGTCGCCAGCTATGCCCCCCAACCGCGCATGATCGTCTTCGGCGCCATCGACTTTGCCGCCGCCGTTGCCCGCATCGGCTCGTTCCTCGGCTACCGGGTCACCGTCTGCGACGCGCGCGCCACGTTCGCGACCGCCAAACGATTCCCCGAAGCCGACGAAGTGGTGGTCGAGTGGCCACACCGCTACCTGCAGAACACCACCGTCGACCCCCGCACGGTTGTCTGCGTGACCACCCACGACTGGAAGTTCGACGTCCCGTTGCTGGAACTGGCGCTCCGGATGCCGCTGGCCTACGTCGGCGCGCTGGGCTCGCGCCGTACGCACGAGGACCGGCTGGCCAAGCTCCGTGAACGCGGCTTGACCGAGGAGGAGCTGGCCCGGCTGCACTCACCGATCGGGCTGGACGTCGGCGCCCGCACGCCGGAACAGACCGCAGTGTCCATCGCCGCGGAGATCATCCAGCAACAGTGGGGCGGCACCGGACTGCCCCTGCGCGAGCTGGACGTGCCGATCCACCACTGAGCCGGCCTCGATTTGTGATGCCGCTCACGCTACGTTCGAAGTACCGGCCCGGATGCACCTGGAGGCGCGATGACCAAGATCAGTATCACCGTCGATGACGTCAACTACAGCGACGAGGTCGAACCGCGAACCTTGCTCGTGCACTACCTGCGTGAGCAACTGGGCAAGGTCGGGACGGTCGTCGGCTGTGACACCAGCAACTGCGGCGCGTGCACGGTCGAGTTGGACGGGCAGAGCGTGAAGAGTTGCACCGTGCTGGCCGTGCAGGCCGACGGCGGCACGGTCACCACGATCGAGGGTCTGGCGGTCAACGGTGAGCTTGCCCCGATGCAGCAGGCATTCCACGACAAGCACGCGCTGCAGTGCGGCTACTGCACGCCGGGCATGATCATGGCTTCACGCGATCTGCTGAAGAACAACCCGCACCCGTCCGAGGCAGAGATCCGTGAGGGCATCGAGGGGAACCTCTGTCGCTGTACGGGGTACCAGAACATCGTCCGTGCCGTTCAGGCGGTCGCGGGAGCCACCTCATGACGGCCGTCGCCGCGCGTCCGGAAGCCGAGATCGGCAAGGCCCGTACCCGCAAGGAGGACCAGCACCTCATTACCGGCCGCACCACCTGGACCGACAACATGGTGCTACCGGGCATGGTGCACCTGGCCATCCTGCGCAGCCCGATGGCACATGCCACGATCACCTCGATCGACGCGTCGGGTGCGCTGAGCCGCCCCGGTGTCATTGCCGCATACACGGGAGCCGACTTCGCCGAGACCCAGGGCAATGTGCCGTGTGCGTGGCCGGTCACCCCGGACATGGTGAACCCTGGCGCGCCGAGCCTGGCCGTCACCCAGGTCAACTGCGTAGGCGAGGCCGTCGCGGTGGTTGCCGCGCGTACCAAGGTTGAAGCCCAGGACGCGTTGGAGGCGATCGACGTCGAATACGAGCCGCTCCCGCCGGTGCTGGATCTGGAAGCTGCGCTCGTCGAGGGCTCCACCCTCGTTCACCCGAACACCACGTCCAACAAGTCCTACACCTGGACGTTCGACTCCGGCGTCGCCGGGACCGGCGCGCCGATCGACGACGCGTTGGCGGCCGCCGAGATCACCGTCAAGCGCCGGTTCCTGCAGCAGCGGCTGATCCCCTCCTTCATGGAACCCCGGTCGACAGTCGTGCAACCAATTGGTGACGGCGTCACGATCTGGTCGGCCACCCAGATCCCGCACATCCTGCGCACGATGCTGGCATTGACCCTCGGCATCCCCGAGCAGAAGGTCCGAGCCATCGCCCCAGACGTCGGTGGCGGCTTCGGCGGCAAGATCGTGGTGTCGCCCGAGGAGATCATCACCACGCTGGTGGCCCGCCGGTTGGGCAAGCCGGCCAAGTACACCGAGTCGCGTTCGGAGTCGCTGATGGCCGCCCACCACGGCCGCGCGCAGATTCAGGACGTCACGATCACGGCCAAGCGTGACGGCACCGTCACCGGTCTGGATGTGCACCTGCTCGCGGACATGGGTGCCTACCTGCGGCTGGTCGGGCCGGGTGTCCCGATCCTCGGCGCGTTCATGTACCCGGCGATCTACAAGATCCCTGCCTACCGTTTCGTCTGTGACGGGATCTTCACCACCAAGGCGCCGACCGATGCCTACCGCGGTGCCGGCCGTCCCGAGGCGACGTTCGCCATCGAACGGATCATGGACGAACTTGCGCACGAGCTGGACATGGACCCGATGGAGTTGCGCCGCAAGAACTGGATCAAGCACGAGGAATTCCCGTTCACGACGGTCTGCGGGCTGACCTACGACACCGGCAACTATGAGGCGGCGACCGAGAAGGCCCTGGCTCTGATGGGCTGGGACGAGTTGCGTACTGAGCAAGCACAGCGCAGGGCGTCCGGTGACCCGGTCCAGCTCGGCCTGGGCATTTCGACGTTCACCGAGATGTGCGGGCTGGCCCCGTCGCGTGTGCTCGGCTCGCTCGACTACGGTGCCGGTGGCTGGGAGCACGCATCGGTGCGGGTGCTCGCTACCGGCAAGGTGGAGGTCGTCACTGGGATCAGCCCGCACGGGCAGGGCCACGAGACCGGGTTCAGCCAGATCGTGGCGGACAAGCTCGGTGTGCCGTTCGAGGACGTCGAAATCATCCATGGCGACACGCAGTCCTCACCGAAGGGCCTGGACACGTACGGCTCTCGCTCGCTCGTAGTCGGCGGGATCGCCGTCGTCAAAGCAGCGGACAAGGTCATCGAGAAGGCCCGCCAGGTGGCTGCCCACGTGCTCGAGGTCAGTGGCGACGACCTCGAATTCGAAGCCGGTTCGTTCACCGTCAAGGGCATGCCAGCCGGTGCAGCCGGTTCGACCATGTCGTTGGGCGAGATCGCGTTCGCCACGTTCGCCGCCCACAACCTGCCCGACGGGATGGAGCCCTCGCTCGATTCTGACGCGACCTTCGACCCGGAGAACTTCTCCTTCCCGCACGGCACCCACCTGTGTGCGGTGGACGTCGACACCGAGACAGGGCGGGTGACGATACGCAAGTACGTCTGTGTGGACGACGTCGGAACGGCGATCAACCCGCTGCTGATCGAAGGCCAGGTGCACGGCGGTCTGGCGCAAGGCATCGCGCAGGCGCTGTTCGAGGAAGCCGTGTACGACGACGCGGGCAACCTCACCACCGGCACGTTCGTCGATTACACCCCACCGTCGGCGCCCGACCTCCCGTCGTTCATCACGGACCGGACCGTCACGCCAGCAACCTCAAATCCCTTGGGCGTCAAAGGGGTTGGCGAGGCAGGCACCATTGCGTCGACTCCGGCCGTCGTCAACGCCGTCGTCGACGCGCTGCGTCCGTTCGGCGTCGACGACGTTCAGATGCCGATGACCCCCGAACGCGTCTGGCGGGCCGTCAAGGGTAGCGACCGTGCGCGTGCCGAGGGCGGCACGAATGCTTACGGCGGCGCCAGTACCAGCACCTCGGACGGATCGGTGGACCCATCATGATTCCCGCGGCGTTCGACTATGTTCGGCCCGGCTCGATCGACGAGGCGGTTTCGGCGATCGCTGCTGCCGGCGAGGACGGCAAGGTACTTGCCGGCGGGCAGTCGCTCATCCCGGTGCTGCGCCTGCGACTGGCCTACCCGTCCACCCTCGTGGACGTCGGACGCATCCCGGAACTGCGCGGAGTTCGGGACGATGACGGCGCGATCGTCATCGGCGCCATGACGACCCACCACGACGTCATGCACGACGCCCTCGTTCGGCAGCACGCGCCGCTGATCGTGCAGGCCACCGCGACGGTCGCCGATCCGCAGGTGCGTCACCGCGGCACGTTCGGTGGGGCGCTGGCGCACGCCGATCCGGCGGGCGACCTCGGGGCAGTGGCGCTCGCGCTGGGCTGCGAGTTCGTCTGCGTCGGGCCGGGTGGCGAACGCCGAGTGGCGGCGAGCGACTTCTTCCTCGACTACCTGACGACGGCACTGTCACCGGACGAACTGCTGACCGCGATCCGCGTCCCCAAGCTCGGCCCCGGATGGGCGTCGCACTATGAGAAGTTCAACCGCGTCGCGCAAGCGTGGTCGATCGTCGGCGTCGCAGTCGCGGTGCGGCAGGACGGTGGCACGATCGCCGACGCGCGCGTCGGACTGACCAACATGGGCTCGACGCCTCTGCGGGCCACCGCCACCGAGCAGGCGCTCTCGGGCGCGTCTGCAACCGCCGATGGGATCGCCTCAGCAGTAGCGCACGCGGCCGAGGGCACGCACGCGCCGAGCGATCTGTCAGGTCAGGCCGACTATCGTGAGCACCTCGTCCGCGTGCTCACCGGGCGCGCCGTCCTGGCCGCGTGCGCGGCCGGGCCGGGAGCCTGATCGGCGTGCAACTCGAACACAGTTTCACCGTCCCGATCGGCGTGGACGAGGCCTGGACGGTCCTGCTGAACATCGAACGGATCGCCCCCTGCATGCCAGGTGCCGCGATCGATTCGGTCGACGGTGACAACTTCACCGGCACCGTCAAAGTCAAGCTCGGTCCGATCGGTCTTACCTACAAGGGCAAAGCCAGCTTCATCGAGAAGGACGTGAGCACCCATCGCGCGGTGATCGATGCGCGCGGACGCGACGCCCGCGGCAACGGCACCGCGAACGCCAAGGTCACCGCAACGCTGACCGATGTCGGCGGCAGCACCCGCGTCGACGTGATCACCGACCTGGACATCACCGGCAAGCCGGCCCAGTTCGGCCGGGGGGTGATGGTCGACGTCGGCAACAAGCTGATCGGTCAGTTCGCCGAGTGCCTGGCCGGCAAGCTGACCGAGGGAACACCGGATCCCGAGCCACCGACCGAGGCAAGTTCGGCTGTGCCCGTCGAGGACAAGGCCGTCGCCGAGTCGGCGGCCACTGCTGGACCCGCTGTCGCGCAACCCGCCGTCACCCGGCCCGGTGTCGCGCATCCCACCGCGCGACACAGCTCAGCGGACGTCGAACCGATCAACCTCATCGAATCTGCCGGGCCGGCCGTCGCCAAACGCCTCGCACCGGTCGCCGTCGCCGTCCTGATCCTGCTGCTTGCGACCCGTCGCTACCGCACCCGCCGATCCCGCTGACGAACGCGCAAGGCGATGACACGCCGCGGATCGTTTGACCGGTGCGCGGGCCTCAGCCGTTGACCTGGCTGATCACCGACTCGGCGAACCGCTCGAGTTGACCGACCTTGCGCGCCAACGGTTCGGTGTCCTGGCCGGCGATGTACGGCACCCGGAATCCGACGATCACGTCCGTGACGCCCTTGTCCGCCAGGCGCTTGATCCCGTCGGCCGAGTACGCGTCCATCGAGATGACGTGGATCTCGAACTTCTCGTCCGCCTTACCCTCGGCCACTCGGATCGCCGCCAGCCTGTCCAGCAGCGCGTCCAGGTCCTCGTTCGGCCCGCCGCCGTGCATCCAGCCGTCGCCGCGGACGACCGCTCGCCGCAGCGCCGCGTCGCTGTGCCCACCGACGAGCAGCGGGATCGGTACGGTCGGTACGGGGGTCATCTTGATTGCGGGGATGTCATAGAACTCGCCGTGGAACTCGAAGTAGCCGCCGCCGGTCAGCCCCCGGACGATGTCCATGCACTCGTCCATCCGCTTGCCGCGCCGGGCGAACGGCACCCCCATGATCTGGAAGTCCTCCGGCCACGGGCTCACACCGACGCCCAGCGCGAGTCGGTTGTTCGTCAGGAACGCCAGCGAACTCGCCTGCTTGGCGACCAGGGCCGGCGGGCGCACTGGCAGCTTCAACACGAACGGGGTGAACCGCAGCGTTGTGGTCACCGCTCCCATCGCCGCGATCAGGATGAACGTCTCGATGAACGCCTTGTCCTCCAGAAACTCCCGGTTCCCGTCGGCCGTGTACGGATACGTCGAGTCCGACACCTTGGGGTACGCCAGGCTATCGGCAACGGTGATGCTCGTGTACCCGGCAGCCTCGGCAGCCTGTGCCAGGGGCAGGTAGTACGACGGGTCGGTCATGGCCTCGGCATAGGTGAAGCGCATCGGTCCTCGTTCGGTCGGGGGTGGGCGTCGCCCGATACTAGAACGTGTTGCACTACGGTGCACCCATTCGGTGCCAGCGGTAGATTTTGCAGGTGACCTCGACGCCGGCCCCTGACCCGATCTGGACGCCCGACCCGATCACCGCGGCGGCCGGTCAATTGGAACGGTTTCGCGCGTTCGTCGATGACCGGCACGCTCTCGCGCTGACCAACTACGCCGAGCTGCACGCGTGGTCGGTAGTCGAGCTGGACGCGTTCTGGCTGGCCGTCTGGGACTTCTTCGGCGTGCAGTCAGCGACGCTTCCGACCGTGGCGCTGGCCGATGCACGGATGCCCGGCGCACAGTGGTTTCCCGGCGTGCAACTGAACTACGTCGCCCAGATCATGCGGAACGAGCCGAACGAGCGGGCCGCGATCATCGACCTCGCCGAAGACGGCCGCGAGTCGGTCGTGACGTGGGCACAACTGCACCGGCAGGTCGGCGCAGTGGCCGCGACCCTGCGGGGACTGGGAGTCGGGCCGGGTGACCGGGTCGTCGGTTATCTGCCGAACATCGCCGCGGCGATCGTGGCATTTCTCGCGACGGCCTCGATCGGGGCGATCTGGTCCGCGTGTGGTCAGGACTACGCGGCCAAGGGAGCTGCCGACCGGTTCAGCCAGTTGGAGCCGACAGTGCTGTTCGCGGCGGACGGGTACCTGCACAACGGCACGGCGCACGATCGCCGCGACGAGACGATCGAACTGATCGGTCGGCTGCCGTCGCTGCGCGCGGTCGTCGCGGTCGACCACCTGCATCTGCCGACGTTCGATGCCGGGCCGGTGCGCGTACTCACCTGGACCGAGGCCACAGCGACGGATGCGGAACTGCAGATCGCCGACGTCCCGTTCGAGCATCCGCTCTGGGTGCTGTTCACCTCCGGGACGACCGGCACGCCGAAGGGCATCGTCCACGGTCACGGCGGAGTAGTGCTCGAACACCTGGCCATGCTTGGGCTGCAGAGCGATCTGAGCGCGCGCGACACGTTCTTCTGGTACACCACGACGAACTGGATGATGTGGAACATGGTGGTCTCGGGCCTGCTGGTCGGCGCCACCGTCATCGCCTACGACGGCAGCCCGCTCGCTCCGACCGCTGACGCGCTCTGGCGGATCGTCGAGCGGCACGGCGTCACGGTCTTCGGCACAAGTCCCGGTCACCTGCTCGCCTCGGAGAAGGCCGGCTTGCACCCAGGCGTCGAGCACGACCTGTCCCGGCTACGGGCGATCGGCTCGACGGGGGCGACGCTTCCGGTCTCGGCATTCCACTGGGTGCGAGAGCAGGTGGGCGAGGTTCAACTGGGCTCGACGTCGGGCGGCACAGACCTGGTCGGAGCTTTCGTCGGATCGGCCGCGACCGTACCGGTCTGGCCGGGGGAGATCTCCGCGATCTCGCTCGGCGTCGCCCTGGAGGTCTGGGACAGCGCAGGCAATCCGGTGGTCGGTGAGGTCGGCGAACTGGTCGTCACCAAGCCGATCCCGTCGATGCCGCTGTTCTTCTGGAACGACCCCGACGGCGAGCGCTATCACGACGCGTACTTCTCGACGTTCCCCGGGGTGTGGCGCCACGGCGACTGGATCACGCTTACCGACCGGGGCAGCGTCATCGTCCACGGTCGCTCGGACTCGACGCTGAACCGCAACGGCGTCCGGCTCGGCAGCGCGGACATCTACGACGCCATCGAGCAACTGCCCGAAATCGCCGAAGCCCTGGTGATCGGCGTGGAGGAGGGTGACGGCGGGTACTGGATGCCGCTGTTCGTCGTGCTCGCCGACGGTGCGGAGTTGGACGACGGGCTACGCACCCGCATCAAGGAAGCGATCCGCGCCAACGCCTCTCCGAGGCACGTCCCGGACGAGGTGATCGCAGTGCGCGCCATCCCGCACACCCGCACCGGCAAAAAGATTGAGGTGCCGGTCAAACGCGTGCTGCAGGGCGCGAGCGCGGTGCAGGCGCTCAGCCTGGGCGCGGTTGACGACCCGTCGCTGATCGAGGTCTTCGCCGAGATCGGCCGACAACACCGATCGGCCGACAGCGCAGGGGCGAAGTCCGATGCGTGAGCCACAGCAGGTCCGTGGCCCTGGCCTGCCCGAGCACCTCACGATCTACGAAGTCGGTCCGCGGGATGGGCTGCAGAACGAGTCGACGACGGTCCCGGTGCACGTCAAGGCCGAGTTCATCCGGCGGCTGGCCGATGCCGGGCTGACCACGATCGAGGCGACCAGCTTCGTCCACCCCAAATGGGTGCCGCAGCTCGCCGACGCCGAGGAACTGCTCGACACCATGACCCGGCACACCGGCGTTCGGTACCCGGTACTCGTCCCGAACGAGCGCGGTCTGGATCGCGCGCTGGCAAAGGGGATCGACGAGATTGCGATCTTCGGTAGTGCGACCGAGACGTTCGCGCAGAAGAACCTGAATCGCAGCGTCGACGAGCAGTTCGCCATGTTCGAGCCGGTGGTTGCGCGCGCGTTGGCTGCGGGGATGACGGTCCGTGCGTATGTCTCGATGTGCTTCGGTGATCCGTGGGAGGGCGAGGTCGCTATCGAGCAGGTCGTCGGCGTCGGGTCGCGTCTGCTGGAGTTGGGGTGCTCGCAGCTCTCGCTCGGCGACACGATCGGTGTGGCGACCCCCGGTCACACGACAGCGCTGCTGGACGCCTTTGTTACAGCTGGCATCAGCATCGAGCGGCTGGCTGTCCACTTCCACGATACGTACGGACAGGCGCTGGCAAACACGTTCGCC
Source organism: Jatrophihabitantaceae bacterium (assembly GCA_039923055.1). Lineage (GTDB taxonomy): Bacteria > Actinomycetota > Actinomycetes > Mycobacteriales > Jatrophihabitantaceae > DASXYU01. The sequence goes on along the minus strand of JBDTDN010000052.1, from coordinate 1,443 downwards.
GCACTGCAAGCGGGTGTGACGACCGTCGACGCCTCGGCGGGTGGGCTCGGCGGCTGCCCGTACGCGAAGAACGCCACCGGCAACCTGGCGACCGAAGATCTGGTCTGGATGCTGCACGGGCTCGGCATCCGAACGGGTGTCGACCTGTCGAAGCTGGTCGCGACGAGCCTGTGGATGGCTGCTCAGCTCGGTCGGCCGAGTTCCTCCAATGTCGTCCGCGCGCTGTCGAGCTGACCGCGATTCGGCTGACGATCTCGGGCATAACAGCGACTACCCGCTGCACTCGCCGAGATCATTACGGGCCGGTCAGTGGATGCGGCTGTAGTCCTGCGGAGCGGGCGGTGGGGCATCCTCGCGTTCGCCGCCTCCTCCGTCGCCGCGGCACCAGGGGCACCACGGCTGCAGGCGCCGATGCGCGGTGTACGAAGCGATCAGGTAGATCATCGTGCACTGGACGAGCGCCCAGATGATCCGTCCGACCGTTCCGGGCAAGAAGTTCGTGCCGATCAGGACGAGCAGGTACGGGCCGACGTAGCGCACGTCGCCGCCACGGTGCGCAAGCCAGAACCGACGCTGGTATCGCGCCGCTTGCTCGCTCATGTTCAACGGCATCGCGCTCACGCAGAGCTCGCACAGTCGTCGGTCGTGCTGGCGCATGAACAGCCAACTCGCCAGCACGAACGCCACCAACGCGAGAGGGGCCGTGAGCGCCAACGTGCCGGGCAGCGGCCGCAGTCCGATCAGGATGGCGGCGAAGATCGAGCCGCACAGCAGCGTCGGCGCATAGTGCCCCCAGCGTGCCGCGGCTCGTCCACCCCATGGACTTACGCCGATCGAACTCATCAGGCCCCCAAAGGCTCGCCTACGATCATCGCCCCGTTCGGCCGCAGACTCAACTCAGAGCGGGCGTCCACCGTGGCTGAGAACGACTGCGGCCGGGAACGACTCTGGCCCGCCTCCCAGGGGAGACGGGCCAGAGTGGCTGACGTGCTCAGCGTCGATGTTGTCGGACGCTGTAGTTATTTACTCAGACGGTGTGCTTGCCGCGGAACTTCCAGGCAACACTGCCCGCACCGACCATGAGCAGTGCCAGGATCAGCAGCACCAACGGTGCGACCGGACTGGTCGAACCTGCCGCGAGGCCCGCGTCGACGCCACACGGGACGGCTGTCGGACCGGTCCCACAAGCCGGGCTTGTCGGCGGTGCGGTCGTCGGCGGTGCGGTCGTCGTCGGCGGAGCCGTCGGCCCAGCCTTGCTCGGACCGGCCGCAGCGTTGGCCAGTGCCACCGTCAGCAACCCGGTGTTACCCGCGGCGGCAGCGTGCGGGCCGACGATCGAGGCGGCAGCCTTGTCGGCCGATCCGGTGTCGGCAGCAGCCGTTGTTGCCGAGGCCGGGCTGGTTGTTGCCGCTGGCGTGACCGCCTTCGGGGTGACCTTGTTCG
>JBDTDN010000051.1:0-7795 GCA_039923055.1 Jatrophihabitantaceae bacterium | reverse complement strand
CGTTCGTGGTGGCCGACGGTGGCTGGAAGTACCTGTCCACCGGTGCGTACAGCGGGTCGCTGCAGGAAGCTGCCGAGAAGCTCGAAGGTCAACTCTGGGCGTGAGTTCATTCGCCGTGAGTTGATCTCCTGACCGCCCCAAAGGCACAGGTGGATCAGTCGGTCAACGCGCAAGCTCGCTTCGCTCGCGCGACGGCGATGCTTCGGTTCTTGGGTTGCGTGGGGCGCCGCCGGGGCCCTCAGCTGACTTCGCACGGGTTAGCCGGTCACGAATTGCCTGAGAAATGCGCGGATCGGGAACTGTGTCGGCCCTCGTAAGCGAAGATAGATACGTGCGCAGTGGACTGAGGTGGAGCGGTGTCGGGGCGCTGATCGGGGTGCTGGCGGCGGCGGCGGCCCTCGGCATCGGCGAGATGGTCGCGGCCTTCGTCCGGCCGGAGGCCTCGCCGGTAATCGCCGTCGGCAACCGCCTGATCATCGCTACGCCCGAGTCGATCAAACGCTGGGCGATCCGTGAGTTCGGCACCGGTGACAAGGACGCGCTGTTGACGGGTATCTATGTCTTCGTCGCACTGTTCGCGATCGGTGTCGGCGTACTGGCGATCCGGCACCTGCTGTACGGGTTGGTCGGTATCGGCGTGTTCGCAGGCATCGGCTGCTACTGCGCGCTTTCGGCCAACGCATCCAGGGGTACCGACATCGTCCCGACCCTCGTCGGTGCGGTGGTTGCCGGTGTCATCATGGTCGCCTTGCTGCGTATGGCCGCGCCGCGAGCCGATCAGATCGGGCCGCCTGAACCTGCCGAATCCATCGGTCCACTACTGGGCGATCGGCGTCGATTCCTGGCCGGCAGCGTGGCGACGGCCGGCCTGGCCGCCATCGCCGGTTTCGGGGGCCGCGCCACCCAGCACGCTCGCTTCGACGTGTCCGAGGCCCGCGCCGAGATCGTGTTGCCCACCCCGACTGTGTCCGAGGCCGCGTCGGCGCCGCTGACCGGCAACGACCTCGGCATCAGCGGCGTTCGGTGGGACACCCCGAACAGCGCGTTCTACCGTGTCGACACGGCGTTGGCGGTGCCGCAGATCCAGCCCAACGACTGGAAATTGCGCATTCATGGCATGGTCGATCACGAACTCACGCTGACATACGAGCAACTGACCGCGCTGCCCCTGATCGAACGCTGGATCACGCTCTGCTGCGTCTCGAACGAGGTCGGCGGCGGCCTGATCGGCAATGCGAAGTTCCTCGGCGCCCGGTTGGCGGATGTGCTGAAGCAGGTCGGCGTGCACCCCGATGCCGACCAGCTCGTGCTCTCGTCCTCGGACGGCATGACGATCGGCACACCGACAGCTGTGGTGATGGATGGCAGGGATGCACTGATCGCGATCGGCATGAACGGCGTTCCGCTCCCGATCGAGCACGGTTTTCCGGCGCGGATCGTGGTGCCGGGCTTGTACGGGTACGTCTCGGCCTGCAAGTGGGTCGTAGACATCGAGGCGACCACGTATGGCAATCAGGCCGCGTACTGGGCACGGGGCGGATGGGCGGCCAGGACCGACATCAAGCTCGAATCGCGCATCGACACGCCGCACTCCGGCGGCACGGTGGTGGTCGGCGAGCCGGTGCCGATCGCCGGGATCGCCTGGGATCAGCACGTCGGCGTGTCCACAGTAGAGGTGCAGGTGGACGGCGGCCCGTGGCAGGATGCCCGGCTGGCGACCGTGCCGTCGACGGACACGTGGCGCCAGTGGGTGCTGATGTGGACGCCGCCGAGTGCCGGTTCGTATGTCCTACGCGTCCGAGCCACCGATGCGTCCGGCCAAGTGCAGACGTCGGCGACTGCCGATCCCTACCCGTCCGGCGCGACCGGGCTACACGCGATCACGGTGCGCGCCCGCTGAGCTACGCCGATCGGTAGGCTCTCCCGATGAGCATGGGCCGATGAGCGAGCCGGAGTCGACGTGGTCCGTCCGGTTCAAGCAACTGGTCAAGCGTCCCACGACCACCGAGCCAGCGTTCAACCCGAGTAGCTGGAGCGGCGCACTGATCGTGATGTGTGCACTGGCGGCAGTGCTGTGGTTCATCCAGATCATCAACGCGACCGAGGATCAGGGACTGGACCGGTTCGGGCTGCGGCCACGCCGACTGGACGGGCTCTGGGGCGTGCTCACCCAGCCGTTCCTGCATGCGAGCTACGGCCACATGCTCGCCAACACCGTCCCGTTCATCCTGATCGGCTGGGTCGTATTGCTGGCCGGGCTGCGGAGCTGGCTGATCGTCACCACCATCGCGATCGTCGCGGGCGGGTTCGCCACCTGGCTGATCGCCCCGTCCGGTCTGGTCGTCGGGGTGTCCGGGCTGGTGTTCGGCTGGCTCGGCTACCTGCTGGGTCGGGCATATTTTGCACGTACCTTCAAGTGGATCTTCGTCGCGATTGCGGTCGTATTCTTCTTCGGGACACTGCTGGGCGGGCTGTTGCCGACGTTCAATTCTCAGGTGTCCTGGCAGTCGCACGCCTGCGGATTCGCCGGTGGAGTGCTCGCCTCGGCCGTGCTGCATCCGCGACGCCGACGTGGCGCTCAACGGTCCTCACGCGGTCGGGGCGTATCTTGACCGGCGTGGCTGACAGACGAGGTAATCGATGAAACTGACGGTTCTGGGCTGCTCGGGCAGCGTCCCGGGTCCTGATTCGCCGGCCTCCGGATACCTGGTCGAGGCCGACGGTTACCGGCTGCTGATGGATCTGGGTCACGGCGCGTTCGGAGCACTGCAGCGGTACGTGAACCCGGCAGACGTCGACGCGATCGTGATCACTCACCTGCATGCCGACCACTGCATCGACCTCACCGCGTACATCGTGGCGCTGCGTTACGGCGGCGATGATCGGTTCAAGATCGCCGGGCCGCAAGGACGAATCCCGCTGATCGGCCCGGCGGGCACCCGTGACCGGCTCGAGGCGGCATACGACCCGTTGGCCCGCAAACTCAGCCTGCAGGAACTGTTCGGCTTCTCCACGCCGTCGGAGACCGAGCTCGGGCCGTTCGGGTTGAGCTTCGCGCCGATGAACCACCCCACGCCTACCAGCGCCATCCGGATCACCCATGGCGACCGCTCGCTGGTGTATTCCGGCGACACCGGCGAGTGCGAGGCTCTGGTCACGTTGGCGAACGGGGCCGATGCGCTGCTCTGCGAGGCCACCTTCATGCCGGACGACGAGTACGTCCCGGATCTGCACCTGACCGGACGGCAGGCCGGTGAACACGCAGACCGGGCCGGCGTCGAACGGCTGATCATCACTCACGTGCCGCCGTGGGGATCACGAGAGGTGGCGGCCGAGGAGGCAGCGGCGCAGTTCCACGGACCGGTCGAACTCGCTCAGCCCGACGTCGAATTCTGGATCTGAGCGGTACAGAGAAAATCTGTGCCCGTAGCACCGTGCGATCGGTTCGGTCACGGGCCTAACGTCGGCGTATGACCAGCCACACTGACGCGCCCGCCCGTTCGAAGGTTCCGCTCGCAGGCCCGCCCAGCTTCGACGACGTGGCCGACGAGCGGATCTACCGCAAGCAGCGGCTGGCCGGTGCTCTGCGGATCTTCGGCAAGCTCGGTTACGACGAAGGAACGGCCGGGCACATCACGGTGCGCGATCCGCAGTGGACCGACCACTTCTGGGTCAACCCATTCGGCGTCCCATTCGCGTTGATCGACGTCTCGTCGCTGATCCTCGTCGATGGGGAGGGCGACGTCGTGGAGGGCGAGCGGCCGATCAACCTGGCTGCGTTCAACATCCATGCACCCATCCACCACGCCCGTCCGGACGTGAACGGGATCGCGCACGCGCATTCGGTGTACGGCAAAGCCCTGGCCGCGCTGGGTCGGCCGTTGTTGCCGATCACGCAGGAGGCTTGCAAGTTCTACAACCGGCACGTCGTGTTCGATCAGTTCAACGGCCCGGTGATCGACCAGGTGGAGGGTGAACACATCGCAGCGGCGTTGGGACAGCGCAACAAGGCTGCGATCTTGCGCAACCACGGCCTGCTGACGGTCGGTGACAGCGTGGAGGCGGCCGCGTACCGCTTCTACCTGTTCGAACGCAGCGCGCAGATCCAACTGATCGCCCAGGCCGCCGGAACGCCGGTCCTGATCGACCATCAGGTCGCCACGAACCTTGCCGAGGAAGCCACGTTCAGCTGGCACAACTTCCAGCCGATGTGGCAACAGATCATCGCCGAGCAGCCTGCACTGCTGAATTAAATCGGCCGCAGGTTCGGGCATATAAGAGTAACCGTGTGCAGGTAGCGATCCTCGGGCCCTTGGAGATACGAGGCGAGGACGGTCAGCTGATCGAGATCTCCGGCGCCGGCAAACACGAAGACCGCTGGGAAAGTCCGACGACTGGACACCGGCGAGACCGAATGGATCTCCCCCACCGGACACCGCTACCAGAAACCGCCCACGACCTACCCCATCGACACAACCCGTAAGCGACAACCCCACACCCGGCCCGCGAACAAACCCCGACCACCTATCGACCCCAACGCCCCACCCGCGTACTGAACCAAGATCAGTGGGTGCGCGGCGCGATCGGACAGAGTATTGGCCGCCCGCCGGTGATCTCCGCGTGAGTGGGCAGCATTTCAGTTTGCTAGGGAGCAGACGGCGGTTTAGCGTCCGGAGCGCCGAGCCAGAGGAGGAACTGTGCCCACACCGAGTCCGTTCGCGGGAATGTCGCGCCGTGAGTTCATCGCGAAGGCGACCGCCGCCGGTGGGGCCGGTATGGTCGCGGCCTGGGCAGGGCCGATCATCGACCGCGCCTACGCTGCGGACCCGGCCGGCACCGGATCGCTGAACGATATCGAGCACGTCGTCCTGCTGATGCAGGAGAACCGTTCCTTCGACCACTACTTCGGTTCACTGTCCGGCGTGCGCGGATTCGACGATCCGTCCCCCGCGTTCAGGCAGTACGGCTACGACCCGAAGAAGCGTGCCGTCAACCCGGCCGCCTACCTGAACCCGTTCCACCTGGACACCAAACGCGGCCCGACCCTGTTCGGCGATGCGATCAACGACCCCACGCACAACTGGGGTCCGCAGCATCAGGTGTGGAACAACGGCGCGATGGATCAGTGGGTCAACGTCCACATCGCGAACGAGGGCAAACTCAATGGCCCGGCGACGATGGGTTACTACAACCGTCAGGACATTCCGATCCACTACGCGCTCGCCGATGCGTTCACGGTGTGCGACCACTATTTCAGTTCGGTACTCGGCCCGACCGACCCGAACCGCCTGTACTGGATCAGCGGCATGATCGACCCGGACGGACAGTTCGGCGGCCCACTGGTGGACACGCCAGCAGCGGTGCCGACGAACAAGTACTCGTGGCGGACCTACCCGGAGAATCTGCAGGAAGCCGGCGTCAGTTGGAAGGTGTACTCCAACAAGGACGTCCCGATCGTGTCCAGCGTGCTGCTGTCCAGCATGCTCGGCTCCTTCAAGAACTTCCAGGACAGTAAGACCGATCTCTACAAGCGGGGCGTCGCGCCGACGTTCCCGAACACCTTCCAGCAGGACGTCAAGGCGAACACGCTGCCCGCGGTCTCGTGGATCGTGCCCTCGCTACTGACGTGCGAACACCCTGCGCTGCCGACGGCAATGGGTGCGCTCGGGATCATGCAGGTGCTGGACATCCTGACGTCCAACCCGGCCGTCTGGGAGAAGACGGCGCTGATCATCAGCTACGACGAGAACGGTGGCTTCTTCGACCACGTCGCACCGCCGACCGCTCCGCCGGGAACGCCGGGGGAGTACCTGACCGTGCCGTTGTCCGGGCTCAAGACCGCGTCGGGCATCGCCGGCCCGATCGGGCTCGGCTTCCGGGTGCCAGGACTGGTGGTTTCGCCATACAGTCGTGGAGGTTTGGTGTCCTCGGACGTCTTCGACCACACCTCGCAACTGCGTCTGCTTGAGACCAGGTTCGGCGTCGAGGTCCCGAACCTGACGGATTGGCGGCGCGCGACGGTCGGCGACATGACGACGACCTTCAACTTCGCCGGCGCCAAGAACGTCACGGTGCCGAAGTTCCCGGACCCGACGTTGCCCGCCTTGATCTCGCTGCTCAAGGGCAACGCCGACATCCTGCTCGGCACGCTCGGGCTCGGCATCCCGTACCCGGTCCCGCCGAACAAGATGCCGGTCCAGGAGAGCTCGCCGGTTCGCGGGCACCCCCAGCCATAGCGCGACCGGAGCCACGTCCGAGGCCGTCGATAAGCTCGGAGCATGTCCAGACCAGACGCCCGTGCGGCCAACCAGCTCCGTCCGATCACGATCACCCGCAACTGGCAGGCGTATGCCGAGGGGTCGGCGCTGATCGAGTTCGGCGAGACGAAGGTGCTCTGTGCCGCCTCGGTGACCCAGGGCGTGCCGCGCTGGCGCAAAGGCAGCGGTCTGGGCTGGGTCACGGCCGAGTACGCGATGTTGCCGCGGGCCACGCTGACCCGCAACGACCGCGAGTCGGTGAAGGGGAAGATCGGTGGCCGGACGCAGGAGATCTCGCGCCTGATCGGGCGTTCACTGCGCGCGGCGATCGACCTGTCCGCGCTCGGGGAGAACTCGATCTCCATTGACTGCGACGTGCTGCAGGCTGACGGGGGCACCCGCACCGCGGCGATCACCGGCGCCTACGTCGCGCTGTCCGATGCGGTGTCCTGGCTGCGGGACAAGGGCGCGTTGAGCCGGCCTGAACCACTGATCAATTCGATCTCGGCGGTCTCGGTCGGTGTCATCGACGGCGAGCCGCGGCTGGATCTGATGTACACCGAAGACGTCCGCGCCGAGACCGACATGAACGTAGTCGTCACCGGCAACGGCGAGTTCGTCGAGGTGCAGGGCACCGCCGAGGGGGTGCCGTTCCGTCGGGACGAGTTGGACGCATTGCTCGATCTCGCCGTCGCCGGCTGCGTCGATCTGGCCAGGTTCCAGCAGGAGGCGCTCGCGCGGTGACACGTATCCTGCTGGCCAGTCGCAACGCCCACAAGCTCGCAGAACTGCGCCGGATCCTGGCGCCTGCGTTGCCCGGCCTGGATGTCGTCGGACTGAACGACGTTGAAACGTACGACGAGGTACCCGAGACCGGCGCGACGTTCGCGGACAACGCGCTGCTGAAAGCACGCGAAGGCTTCACGCACACGGGGCTGCCCACGGTGGCCGACGATTCCGGGCTGACCGTCGATGCGTTGAACGACATGCCCGGTGTGCTGTCGGCGCGTTGGTCCGGACGACATGGAGACGACGAGGCCAACCTGCAACTGGTTCTGGCGCAGGTCGCCGACACTCCGGACGAGCGACTCGGCGCCGCCTTCGTCTGCGCGGTCGCGTACGTGGACGGTACCGATGAACTCGTCATGGACGGCGTGATGCGGGGGAGGCTGATCCGCCGACCGCGCGGGGTGAACGGGTTCGGCTACGACCCGATCTTCGTCCCTGACGGATACGAGCTCACCAGTGCCGAACTCGAACCTGCCCAGAAGGACGCGATCAGTCACCGCGGGAACGCACTGCGGTCACTGGCTGTTGCACTGACGAGCCGACTAAGCAACGAAGGGAACACCAATGACGACGACGAGTGCCTGGTCCACAGAGGCTGCTGACGCTCCGCTTGCGCCGGTTACGATCCAGCGCCGCGAGGTTGGACCGCTTGATGTCCGGATCGCCATAGAGTTCTGCGGCATCTGCCACTCGGACCTGCACACCGCGCGCAACGAGTGGCATGGCACCCGCTACCCGTGTGTACCCGG
>JBDTDN010000050.1:0-2735 GCA_039923055.1 Jatrophihabitantaceae bacterium | reverse complement strand
GGTGCGCTGCGTTCGGTCCGCGCACTCACCCGCTTGGCGTTTCTCGGCAACCTCGGTGATCCGGCGGCCGAGCACGGACCGCATTGAGCCGCATTGAGCTTCCGTCACCATGGCGGAACGGGAAAGGGGTTCGTCGTGTCCGACAGCCTGTATCAACCAACGACTCCGGAGTTGGCCGCGCGCCGCAAGGAGTTGGCTCCGGGAATTCACGACGCGTTCGAGAACTTCAGCAAGGCGGTGTTCGCGGACGGTGCGCTACCGGAACTGACCAAGCAGTTGATCGCCGTCGCCGTAGCCCACGTGACGCAGTGCCCGTACTGCATCAGCGGGCACACCAAGCTCGCGCAGCGCAAGGGTGCCAGTCCGGAACAGATCATGGAAGCGGTCTGGGTTGCCGCTGAGATGCGCGCCGGTGGTGCCTACGCGCATTCGACGATCGCCCTACAGGCAATGCATTCGCACGCCGAGCACGCGGCCGCACCGGCCACCAAGGACTGAGCCGTCCGCAGTCAGCCGGTGGCGGCGAAGACTCCTTCGGCGCCGCGTTCGGCGTCGACCATCGCATGGTCGATGAACCGGTAGTGACCGGTCGCGGGTAGCACGAACTCGACGAAGCCGCCCTGTGCCGGTGCCAGATCGAGGGTCTGCGCCGCGCCGTCCTCAGCGTTGTTCGGCCGCAGCAGGTACGCGCCCTCCTTGAAGACCGTGTCGAATTGCGCACCGACGACGTGGAAGCTCGTTCCGAACTGGGGGCCGGCGTCGACCACCCAGACGCGGATGCGCTCGCCAGCCCGTACCTTGATCGGTGCGTGCACGTATTGATCGGCGTAACCGTTGAACACGACGGCGTCAGGCTTGCCGGCCGCGATCTTGGTCTCGTCGGCGATGCCGTCCTGCGCGCCGAGGTAGAGCTCGGACTGGACCATGACGAACTCCTGACTGACATGATCCAGATCCGGTGGGTCGATGATGACCGCGCCGAACATTCCGTTGGCGATGTGCAGCGACATCGGCATCGTGCTGCAGTGATAGAGCCACGCGCCGGAGTGGTTGGCCTTGAACTGGTACACCAAGGACTGGCCGGGGTCGATCGACCGCATCGACGCATCGGGATCGACGGACCCGGCGTGGAAGTCGATGCTGTGTGCCATGTCGCCGTGGTTGACGAGCGTGATCGTGAACAGGTCGCCCACGTGTCCGCGCAGGATCGGGCCAGGTGCGGTTCCGTTGTAGGTCCAGAGCGTCTGCCGGACTCCCGGTGCGACCTCAGTGAGCGTGTCGCTGATCGTGAACGTCACCTTGTGTTCGGTCGCACCGGAAGCCGGTTTCAGCGCCGGGTCGAACGGCGTGAAGTCCGGTCCTGGCTCGGCGTTGAAGTTGATCGCCGGCGTGGCGCCGGTTCCCGTTGAAGGCATCTGCATCGGCGGCACTTGGGTCGCGGTGGCAGCCCCGCTGATCGCGATGGTCATCGTCATACCGGCGGCCTTGTGTCCCGGCACGGTGCACCAGCCCTGCATGGTCCGTGTCACGGCACCAACGGTGAGCGTCGCGCTTTGCCCTTGTGCGAGCAGGGGAGTCTCCGGTCCGCCGTCGATGTACAGGTCGTGGCGCATGGCATCGACGTTGGTGACCTTCAGCACGAGTTTGGTGCCGACGGGCACGCTGATTACCGACGGCGTGATCCGCATGTCTGCGAGTTGGACGGCAACGATGCGGGTGCCGTCGGACGTCACGGTCGACGTGCTGGTGGGGGTATCGCGTCCGACGAAGATCGCCACCGCCATCGCGACGAGCACCAGCACCGTGCCCAGGGCCAGACCCTGGACGCGCTCCGATGGCCGCTTGATGTGCGCCGTCATCGCTGGCGCCTGGGTGCACGAATAACGGCGATCGCCGAGACGACCAGGAACAGCAGGACCGCCAGTTCTGTGCCGACACCGCCGATCTGCCATGCAACCGTGTTCCCGAACCCGTCACCGATGGCCAGTCGCAGGAACAGCGCGGCGTGCAGCAAAGCAACGTGGACATAGAACCAGGGCTTGAACGGCAGTCGCACGCTGAGCACGGCCGGCACGATGACCGGCGCATGCCCGAAGATCATCGACATCACGAACCCGAGGAACACCGCGTGCAACGCCACGTCATAGGTGCCCACGCTGCGCCCCGGGTCACCGGCGATCAGCCAGGTGAGTCCGCTGACCAGCAGCCAGACGTAGCCGCTCAGCAGACAGATCGCCATGTACCGGGTGACGCCTGCGATCTTGACGGTCCGCCGGGCCACGTCGTACTTGGCGCCCCACAGCGCCAGCACGATCAGGCCGACACCGACGAGCCGGACTCCCACTTCCGCGGTGAGTCCTGTCACCGTGGTCAGTACGAGTCCGGCCACCAGCGCGACTGCCCCGGCCGTGAAGTGCCGCACCGAGTTGGGGGAGAGCAACGCGACACGAGCCAGTTCGAGTCGTTCACCGATGATCGTCAGTACCAGGAAGCCCGCCAGCCACGGCACGAGACGCGGCACGGTGAAGCCACCGAGCCAGAGCACGGTGGCGACGTACCAGCAGACGGCGCCGACCATCATCACCTTCAGGTGCAGCGCCGATTGAATGCTCAGCACGACGACGTACACGATGATGAACACGACCGAGGCCAGGCACAGCAGCGACCAGCCGACAACGCTCGGCAGTCCCACCAGCAGCGCCAGACCGCCCACTCCGGCGGCCGCCGGCGCCAGG
>JBDTDN010000049.1:0-5018 GCA_039923055.1 Jatrophihabitantaceae bacterium | reverse complement strand
CAGGTCACCGACCCGCGCGCGGCCACCTACGAGATCCAGAACTACATCCAGGCCGTGGAACAGTTGACGATCACCACGCTGCGTAATGTCGTCGGCTCGCTGGATCTGGAGCAGACGCTGACCAGCCGCGACTCGATCAACACACAATTGCGCGGCGTGCTCGACGACGCGACCGGCCCGTGGGGCATCCGGGTGGCGCGGGTGGAGTTGAAGTCGATCGACCCGCCGCCGTCCATCCAGGAGGCGATGGAGCAGCAGATGCGTGCAGACCGGGCAAAGCGCGCGACGATCCTCACCGCCGAGGGCCAGCGTGAGTCGTCCATCAAGACCGCTGAAGGGCAGAAGGCGGCTCAGATCCTGGCGGCCGAAGGACAGAAGACGGCAGCCATCCTCGGCGCTGAGGCTGAGCGGCAGTCGCGCATCCTCAGAGCCGAAGGTGACCGGGCCGCCCGCTACCTCGCCGCCCAAGGTCAGGCGAAGGCGATTGAGACGACATTCAAGGCGATCCACGACGCCAAACCCGATCCGGCGCTGCTCGCCTATCAGTACCTGCAGACACTGCCCCAGATCGCGCAGGGCGACGCGAACAAGATGTGGATCGTCCCGAGCGAGTTCAACAAAGCCTTGGAGGGACTGGCCAAACTCGGTGGCGGTGACGGCTCGCAAGGCCCGTCCTGGTTGGACGCGTCGAGCACCACGGAGGCCTCCACCAAACCAGGGCTGGATACCTCAGACTGGTTCGACTCCAACCTACCGCCTGCAGCGGTGCTGCCAGAGGCGTCCAACATTCGGGCCTCGGATGCGGACCCGGACACCCTGGACGCGCACGCGGGGATGCCGCCAGAGCTTAGGGCGATGCCGCCGCTGCCACCTGTGCCGACGCCCACAGAGATCTCGTTGCCCGACGCCCCGCCTACTGATCCGCCGCCGGCACTACCTTGACCGATGTGATCGAACTGGCTGACGGCCAGCAGTGCGAGGGTCAGACGTTCACCAAGTGTGACTTCTACGGCGAGCAATGGTCCGCACGCTGTTTCACCGGTTGCACGTTCCGGGGTGTCGATCTCAGCGAGCTGAGCACCAAGGGCTGCACATTCATCGACTGCACGTTCCGCGACGTCCACTTCAACGCGTCCCGGCACGAAAGCTCAGCGTTTACCGGCTGCGTCTTCGCCGGTTGCAACTTCTTCGACGTCGAGTTTGCGGGATGCAAGCTGACCGGGACGAAATTCCAGCGCTGCGCGCTTCGCCCGATCCGGGTACTCGGGGGTGACTGGTCCTTCGTCGTACTCGCCGGCAGCGACCTGCGTGGCTGCCGGTTCGAGCAGGTGCGGATGCGTGAGGTGGACCTGACCGGAGCCAACTGCATCGACTCGGTGCTGACGAACGTGGACCTGTCCGGCGCGATGCTGCACAGTGCACGCTTCGACCGTGCCGATCTGCGCGGCAGTGATCTAACGGCGCTCGATCCGCTGGTCACGCACATACCGGACGCGCTGATCCTGCCCGAGCAGGCAATCGTGATGGCCCAAGCCATCGGCTTCAACGTCTGCTAGCCAACGTGGCCCTAGAAGCCGGTGGCGTTCCACGGCGCGAGACCGGTTGCGAACATGGCATCGGCCCTGGCGAGCGCGCCAGATGTCAGTTCGTCCACGCCTTCAGCGAGCCGCGCTTGGGCAAAGGTCCGTGCGCCGAGGTAGACCGAGGCCAGTGTCCGCTGCGACACCTGCAGATCGGCAGCGCCCGTCGTCGGTCGGCAACTCGTCCCGTCGGCAGCGGCGTCAAGGGCGAAGCGCCCCGCGCCGTAGCCGCCGATGTCTTCATCAGCGACCTGTAGCACCAGCTGACCGGGCACCGCGTAGCTACGTGCCATCAGCGACGCGGGGATATCCAGCAGCCGGAGCCAGAGCCAGTCGCCGGTGTAGTCCTGGCGCAGCGCGCGCCCATCGGGCATCAGCCAGCGGGCCGGCTCGTCGGTCGGCCGATCGCGCAACACGACCTCACTGACGACGTCCAGGCCACCGAGATAGGCCCACAGATTGCGGTATGCCTCGTCAGTGACGGCAACGAGGTCCTCGACCTTGATCGCGCCGAGGGATCCGTCCAGATCGAAGTCCCGGCAGGGTGCCCAGCTGAGTAGCCCGTCCGGACCGTCGGCTGCTTCGTGGACATAGCGGTACGGGTGTGGCCCGGCGTAGTTGGCGCCGTAACCGTCCAGGCCGAGGCGCCGGTTCCACCACGGGTCGTGACGGTCGACCTGCCCGGCCCGCAGCCGGCGCGCTCGCTCGTACACCGTAGGGGCGATCGCGCCGAACTGTTCGGCGCTCACTTGCCGCACCGAGCCGCCCGTCGCCCGCTCGATCTTGGCATTGGGTGGCCGCATGAAGTAGGTGTAGTTGGCGCCTTGGACAGCACACGAATAGCCGAAGCGGCCGTAAATGGGCCACTCCGCCGCCACCAGCATGCTGAGTGGCTCACCGCGATCACGGGCGGCCTCCAATGAGCGCCCGAGCATCGTGGTGAGTAATCCGCGGCGGCGGTGAGTTGCATTCACCGTGACGTTGGTCAGTGCGTCCACGTCGAGGTCGGTGGTGGTGCCGTCCCGTCCGGGGACGGTCAGCACGCGCGGCTGGGTGGCCAGGGTAGCGATCCACCGACCCCTGTCCTGGGCACCCCACGCACGGTCGGGTATCCAGTTGCGCCTGCGGGCTGCGACGTAGTGCCGGTGGCTCTCGCTCGAGGCGTCCTGCAGGAACGCAGTGGACAGGTTGGCCAGCCAGTCGGGGACGTCGTCGACGGGAATCGGGTTCACGATCTCAGGCTCACTCACGGTCTCGACACTGCCATCAACAGTCCGGCGCTGTCAGCTGGGTTTCACCCACGCCTGTTTGATCACCAGAGCTGACCGTCCGAACTGGACGACAACCCTGCTGGTCAGGTGTGCCGTTAGATCCAGGAGACGCGATCGTGGAGGTAGATGTAGCCGACGAAGCTGAACGCATCGAGCAGGAAGTGAGTGATCACCAGCGGCATCACGCGACGTGTGCGCTGGAACCACCAGCCGAAGATCAGGCCCATCACGAAATTGCCGATGAAACCGCCGAAGCCTTGGTACAGGTGGTAACTGCCGCGCAGGGTGGCGCTTGCCAACAACGCCCGTTCGTTGGTCCACCCGAGCTGCCGCAGCCTGGTCAGCATGAAGGCGACTACAACTATCTCTTCGGACAAGCCGTTCTGGAAGGCCGAAAGCAGCAGGTACGGAACTCGATACCACACGTCCGGGAAGCTGACCACTTGCAGCGATGCGTTCAGGCCGAGACGGTGCGCCGCGAATACCAGACCGAGCCCGGGAATGCCGATGAGGGCGAGAAAGCCGAACCCCTGCAGGACGCTGTGGCCAAAGCGTTGGAAGTCGAAGCCGACTGCGAATCCCCGGCCAGCAGGGGAGCGGGCGAGCAACACCAAGGCGAGCAGCGGTGGAACGATCCCGTTGAGGATGTTGGCCAAGTCGTCGGCTAGATCCAGCCATGGATACACGGTCTTGCTGCCGGAGATGACCGTTGCGGTGGTGGCACCGATACCGCCTTTGACGGTGATCTCGGCGCGGATCAGATACAGCAGGGCGTAGATGCCGGACATGCCGAGCGAGACGCCGAGCACCGCAAGCAACTCAAGACCGTAGTGTTCGTGACCGCTGTTGGTCAGCGCTACCTGCTCTTCGGGCCCGACGGACGTCTCGGCATCGCTCACCCGGACAGTCTGCCCGACGGACTCAGCGAACCCCTGCCGACCGCTACGTCGCGTCTGCGTACCGGAGCGAGATGTTGTTGCACGCCTGGCAGGTATCTGCCGGAATCCACCCAAACCGCATCAGCACAGCGAATACCTTGCAACCTAGGCAGAGCGCGAACACCGATTCGAGCGTCGCGGCGACGACGATCAACGCCACGACCACGAGCGCGGCACGGTCATAGGAGAACGCGAAGTGCAGGAGTACCGCGGCACCAGACATCGTCAGCCCCATCGCCTGCGCGAAGTGCTTCGGTGGACCGGCGACCAGGTTCTCGTGACCGATTCGCGGGGCAATCACCCGCGTCGCGAGCTGGCCGAGCGGGCTCAGCGTCGGACCGGAAAGGACACGCGCGAGAAATCCCAAAGCGAGCACGAGGGTCAGCCACAGCCAGCCCGTGCCGGCCGCGACGGAGAGCAGGAAGGTCAACAGGCTCAGCAGGGCGACCCCGCCAGCGACGCTGCGCGCGGCGACCTCGTTGACCGGGTTCGGGAAACTGAAGACGGTGCTCACGATCACAGAACCTTACAGTTTCTCGCTGTATTCCGCGGATCCACAACTCGCCACGGACGATTCACCGTCGCGGCGAGAGCACGAGTGTCTGAGCCGTGCACCCGACCGAGCCGTTCACGTCCGACAGCGACGAGCGGGTGAGTGCTGAGCCATTCGGCCCGAGTTGGGTAACCGCGTCCATCAGCAGCCATTCGCCGACGACCGGTCGTGCCAAGTGGACGTCCAGGTCCACGTTCAGGAAGGACCAGTTCGCCCAGTCAAGCTCAGAGGAGATCCCACTGGCCGAGTCGCCCACCAGCACGGCGCGTTGCAGAGCAGACATGGCCGAGTCGGGTAGCAGTAGTCGCCGCGGCCGGGTCCAGAACACACCCGGACCCACCACATCAATGGCTCCGGCAAGTGAGCGCCATTCGATGCTGTCCGCATACGGAAATGAGGCGCCAAGACCAGGCGCGTCACTCGGTGCGACCGTCAGCAGCGGTGTCGTTGGGCAGATAGCGGTCGTGTCCTCATCCCTGATCAACCAGATACGAGCCTGCAGGCAACACCGCCCGTCCGCCGACAACACCGCCTCCACGAGCGCACCGCTCCGGGCCGCTCGAACAACTCGCGCGGTCACGTGCACTTCACCAACCGGCACCGGCCTGACGAACTCGGCGGCCAAACGCAGGGCGTTCAGATCCTGACGTCCGGTGGACTGCGCAGCAACCTGTTC
>JBDTDN010000048.1:0-8752 GCA_039923055.1 Jatrophihabitantaceae bacterium | reverse complement strand
CACCCGGAAGCCCTTGGTGGCGTTCGCAGTGTGGTTGATGTAGGTGAGCTCGCGAATGTCCTTCAGCTTCACCGCGACCTGGAACTGCGAGCCGCGTCCATAGACGGTGGCCCACATCGGCTGGGTGATGCCGGCATTCGGTGCCGGGAAGTTCAGCGGCCTGGACAGGAAGTCCTGTGCGAGCAGGGAGAACGTGTCGAGTTGGTCCTCGGTGCCTGGGACGCAGGTATCGGTGTTGGTAAGTTGACATGTGCGCACCGAGACCTTCTGCAGGTCACGTAGTTCGTCTGCCGCACCTGGCTTCGTGACGTGCTCATCGATGTGCGCGGTGACGAAGCGTGGTAAACCGAGCAGGTCGAGGTGCGCGCGCACCGGCACCGAGCCGACGAGCGGCGTCGTGGTCGGCAGGCCCGCGATTGCGTCCACGATGACGTCCGGCTTGGCCCCGACAGGTGCGTCGGTGGCAACGTCGATGATGCTGTGGTGGTCCACCGAACCGCCGGTACCAGCCGTTTCGGTCTGCCCGATCGCGACGGACATGTGCGCCGGGACCCGCTGGATGTCGAGCGTCGCGCACGCGGTGCCGTTATCACCGCAGGACGGGTTGGCGCCGGTGGCAGCGCTGAACACCTGCGCGTGCGCCTGCACCCGGATCGGCGTCGAGGCGTCGTAGTGCACCTTCATCGGTGCCGCACCGTTACCGTCACCAGGCCCGTGCAGACCGATGCTGATTTGCGCCGGCAGCGGGGTGATCAGGACCTCGGCCGAAGCCTGCAGACCTGTCGATGTCGCCGAGGTGCCGTTGCGGGTGTCGGCCTGCACCTTGGCCTCGAGCGGCTTGGCGCCGCTGCCCATGTCGTAGGTAGCGTCATAACCGTCGGCAGTCTGGCGGTAGGTGACGTTACGGATGGCCTCCAAGCGCACCCGGGCACGGAGCGCGATGTCGTCACTGCTGGGCTGACGAGCCTGCAAGAACGCGTACTGGTCGGTGGTCGGCTCGAGCACGTTGAGCGCGCCCGGGTTGCCCTGCACCAGATGTCCATCGACGGCGATGACGCCGATCTGGCCGACGGTGCCGGCGCGGCAGGTCGGTGTCGTTGCGTAGAACTGGAAGTCGCAGGCGTGGAACTCGACCCGGCTGGCGTTCTTCGTTCCGTCGATCAGCATCGAGGTGTTGGTCGGCAGACCGGTGATGCTGACGTCAGCACAGGCGACGTCGTGGCTCGGTGCCGGGTCGTCGCAGCTTGCGCCGCCGACGGTGTAGCCACCCTGCACACCGACGTTGATGTTCGAGCCGGCGGTGCCCTGGGTGAGCACACGCACCGGGCCACCGAGCGTCGCGTCGGGGACGGCGACGACGGCGTGCAGCTTGCCGGGGATGTTGTCGACATGAATATTGGCCGATGCCGCGACATCGTCAGTCGGCGTGGATGTGCCCTCGTCGAAGTGGATGCGGGCCGAGGACTTGACCGAGAACGCACTGGAGGCATCCCAGTCGAAGGTGATCGGCGCGACCGCGGCGGTGCCATCACCGAACGGATCCAGCTTCTGGCAGGCAGCCGTCAACGGATCTGACCCGGCAACCAGGGGGCCGCCGCTGTTCTGCACGCAGAGGTTGATCGTGTCCGGCAGCGGCGTGATGAGCGCGTGGGCCTCGAGATCGACGTGGTTGTTCGGGAATTGCGGCAGGGCGATGTTCTTGACGTCGACGTCCACGGCGAGGTTCTTGCCGCCACCGATCCGGGTGCGCACACCGAAGGTGCCACCAGCGTTGGCGTACTGGAACTCCTTGATGTGGCTCATCTGAGCCTTTGCCTCGAAGCGGACGAGGTCAGGGTTGGTCGCATCACCACGCGAGACCACGCCGGCGAACAGGGGGGCGGGCGAGGCCACGGCCGGCAGGTTTGCAGGGCGGGTGACGAAGTTGCGCACGTCGATCCCGACAGCTCCCACTTCGTCCTCGGACCCGGGGGCACATGCGAAGGTCGCGTAGTCGTAGTCGCAGGTGTGGAATTCCAAACGCTGCAGCGTCTCGTCGAGGCCCTGGACGGCGCGCACCCGGATGAATCGGGAAAGTCCGTCGAGGTTGGCATCGGCGATCAACGGGGCAAGGTCATTCTGGCCGATCACGACGTGCGCCTTGAAGTCCGGCTGAATCCCGCCCGGGCGCGGGATGTCGTCCAGTTCAATCCGGGTCTCGGGCTGGCCCTGAGGGGTATGGAGACCGTCTATGACGCGCGCCTCGAGATGGGCAGGGATATCCCGTCCTGCGAAGTCGGCACAAATGGTCTTCGAGGCACCACACGCCGAATTCGCGGCCGCGCCGGCCTGACGGATCTCGACATGCGCGTCGACGTCCACGGATTGCGAGGCGTCATAGCTGACTCGCAGCGGGTTCACGCTCTGGTCCGTGCCGGGCGGGCTGAACGCCATATCGATGGAGTCAGGTAGCGGCGAGATCTGAGCGCGCGCATTGATGACCGAACCGCCGGTCACCGCATCGTTGAGCCCGATGTTGGCCACGAAGGGCAGTTCGCCGTCGCCGATGCCGACGTGGCCGCTGTAGCCCGTGCCCACCTGGTTGAACGACATGTTCCGCAGCCGTTCGGCGCGTCCCATGATCAGTTGTTCGGTGGCGCCACCTGCGAGCGTGACGTTCTGGAAGCTCGCGTACTGCTGCTGGTCAGGAACCCATGGCACGAGTTTGGTCGGTAGCCCAGCGAAGTTGGCCACGCGGGCTTCGATGGCGCCTACGCCGGTGCCGGATGCATTGAACGCGACGTGCCCCGGTTGACCGGCGGTAATATTCCACTCGCCATGCATGGACGCAGGCAGTGATTCGATATCAGCGTGCGCAACGAGTGGCGCGCTACCGGCAGAGGTTGTCGTGAGATCGACCGACGCGTCGGGCAGGCGGTTGTTCGGCACGGAGTGGAAATCGACCGAGCCGCCGGTCGTGGACTGGTTGAAGTCGATACTCATGGACCGAGGCAGACGATCAATGCGCGCGACGGCGTCGGTGGTGCCCGTCGGCGTGGTGAGTTTGGCCGTGGTGGTCATATCGACCTCGGTGTCGACCCCATGGGAATAGTTGATGTGCTGGCCCTGGCTGTCGGTACCGTAGGACAGCTGGATCGCGTTGGGGAACGGGCGGTACGCGATCGTGAAATCGCCGGTGAGGCTGGGGGTCGATACTCCACCGATGATCTTGAGAGGGCCCTGATACGGCGCGGCGACGGGGCCGAGGCGGAAGTCTGAGATGCCGGGGTGCAGCCCGAGCTCTTGCCCGGTCGTGTCGATCAGGGCTTGGACGGGGTTGAAGAAGTTCTGCAGGCCGGAGACGGTCGCTTTCCAGAACGGCGGGATGGAGCCGCCGGGGCCGGTGTCGTAGCCGAAGGTCGCGGTCGTGTCGGGGTTCGAGGAGCCGACATCTTTCACGGTGACCTTCACCGAGATGCGCAGCGGGTATGCCTTCTGCCCGAGGATCGGTGCCGTGATCATCCGATTGATCTGGATGTTCGGCGCAATGATCTGACCGAGCTGCGGTGGGTTCAGGAACGCGCCGTCGACGTTGATCAGGTTCACCGCAACGGTGACGTCGGGCAGCAGATCGCCGTCGGTGTCGACCGGGATCGGCACCTGCGGCACGCCGGGCTGGCCCAGGTTCAGATTGAGCAGGCTCGCGTGGTGACTGTAGTTGGGCCCGCCGTCGGCAACGATCGAATAGACGGGGATGGGCAGCGGGATGGAGGCGGCGGCCTTCGCGGGACTGGTTCCCAGGCTCAGCGCCAGGAATACACCCACAAGCAAAGGCAGACCCAGCAGCACGAGGAGGATCAGCTTCAACTGACCCCGGATACGCAGCAGCGTGTTCACTCGTTGCCCAGCCCTTCTACAACGGAGGTGGCAGGCTCGGCGCCCGCGCATGGAGGACAACGGACGGGGACACGGTGTCGGCTTTGTCGAGGGTGTCTGGCAGGGACACCACGACCTTGGCATCGAACTTGCAGTTGAGAATGACCAGCGCGCACGGCGCCAGCAGCCCGAACTGGTAGCGCACCGCCACCGTGGTCGACTGGCCGCTCGCCAGGTCCGGCAGCTTGTACGGCTCTGGGCCCCAAGTGCCCACGCCGCCGGTCGGCGAGTCGGCGCTCTGCATCACTGGTTCGAACGAGTCGCCCGGGCCGGTATTGGAGATGCGGTACAGCACGGTCGGCCGCCGCGTGACGTAGTCGAGGCCGAGGTTTCCCCACGCTGCGCCGAGGTAGTCGACCTGTAGGTGTGGCTGCAGCACGGTGATGGTGCCGTTGATCGCAAGCGACCAGGGGTTGTCGGCTCCGGGAGCGACACCGAGCGTCAGGTTGAACGTGCCGCTGCCGGTGGCGTTGCGGTAGGAACCGGTGGTAGAGGTCGGGTCCAGCGTCCAGGTGCCCGTACCGGTGACGGTGGTGCCGTCGAATGCGAGGGACGGCGACGCGCAGGTTCCGGAGGTCAGACGCAACTGCACCGAGCCACGCTGGTTGCTCATCGTCACGTGGCTTTCGGTGCCCTGCAGGAAGGCCTTGGCCGCAGCACCGCTCAATGGGGTGCCGACCGGTTCGGAACCGTCGTGGTGCACGTCGAAGGATCCGCGGATGACCCCGGGCAGGTTCGATGAGATGACGCCAGTGGGCGTGGTCGGCAATGCGGCTTCGATGCTGGCGTGGCGGTATTCGCCGCTGCCACCGTCGGCACACCGTCGTCCCGGATCCTGGATGCGGTTCACGGCGTTCGCGCCACTGACCGACACGATGAGCGGTTGGGGTACCGGACCAGCGGACGCCGGAGTCGCAATAGCTACCAGGCCCATTGCACAGGTGGCGACACTCAGCAACGCAGTGCAGCGCTTCAAACGCACCCGCATAGCCCCTCCCTCACGCGCGGCTTGCCATCCGCATTTGGGAGAAGCTAGACCAAGGAAGCCCTCAGGTCCAACACAGACTACATTTACCTAACGCTCATGTGAATTCGCCATATTTCGGGCAGTCCGAGTTTCGTTCGCGCTGGTGAGCGTCAACTCGGATCGACGCTATGGCTTATCGCCTTATGTTGTCGGGGTATCGGGCGCCAATCGCTTGCTTGAACTTATCGCCGGAAGATCGAGACTGCGAAGCTCGGGTCCGATTCCGGAGGGCGAAGGTCCCAGGTCGCGAAGCGGTGTTCGAGCACGAGTCCGGCGGCATTGGCGTGTATATCGAAATCCGCGAGCGCGTAACCACGGTCGAGCCCGAATCCCACGACAACGACTCCATCTGGGCGGACATGGTCAGCGACCCGGGTGAGCACTTGGGTTTCGGTGCCTGGAGCAAGGAAGGCCATCACGTTGCCAGCCAGAATCGCGGCATCGAACGGGGAAGGCTCTCCCATGGCCGGGAGGTCGAGTTCGGCGAGATCAGCGATCAGCCACGTCGGTCCGAGATGGTCGACCTGGGCCGCCGCGATCAGTTCGGGATCGGCATCGACGCCGACGACCGTGTGCCCGCGGGCGGCAAGCTCAGCGCCGACCCGTCCCGGACCGCATCCCGCATCCAGGATCCGCGCGCCACGCGCAACGATGGCATCGAGCAGCCGCGCCTCCCCCGCCAGGTCGGCGCCATCGGCAGCCATCTGCCGGAAGCGATCGATGTACCAGCGGGAATGATTGGAATCGTGGTCTGTGACCCAGCGTGTCAGTGCACTCACGCCCCAACCCTACGGCGCGGACCGATGTACGTGTCAGGTTCGTCCGCAGATGATGTCCAGCAGTCGGCGATCAATCCAGGTGAGGTCATCGGCAACGCGCATCTCGTAGTTCTCGGTGCCCACCCAGGACCAGAAGTCGGCGTGGCCCAGGCCGCGGGCACGACGATCCAGATCAGCGGCGAGTTCGCGGTCGACGGGGAGTTTGTCATCATCAGGTGGCGGGGTCAGATAGAAATCGTTGAGGTCCAGTAGCCGAGCGAGTTCGCGGACGGGCTCGCGATGGTCGTCGACGCGCAAACTCACCGCGACGTCGTCGAAGCCGCCGTAGCCGGCGCCGTCCTGCACGACCAGCAACCCCGCGGACTGCCGGCCACGTCGGTCACCGCCCGCGGCATCACCCGCAGTCAATGCGAGGAGCAAACGACGGGCCAATGGGCTGCTGGCCGCGCCGTCCCATGCGTCTTTGATTGCATCGACGACCGCCTCGCCGGTCAGGATGTTGCCCTGTATCGCTACGCCAGGCGCGGCGATACCGCCTGCCCAGTCCATGCACTCGGAGCCGGTGTACGTCACGGATTCGCCGGCGGCATCGACAATGCCGACCTGGCGTTGGTTGCGCCCTGGATCGTCGTCAAGAAGTCGCTGGAGCGTCGCCTGAGCGGACATTTCCTGGGCTAGTAGTTGCAGGCCGGTCTGCTTCCAGGAGACATTCGCACTCGCCTGGGTGGCGATCGCGCCCACGCCGGCGCGCGCTGCCGGCACCGCATTGCCGACGGCGAGGAACCGCGACGCGACCGCGACACCCCAGGCTTTGCCGTCATCGGAGCGGGCCACGATCGAGAACGTCACGTCAACCACCGTAGCCGCGTCATACCGGCGGCGCGGCATTGGCATGCCGCTGGAAATGGGGCGGTCGTCAGGACGTCAACGGCGCAGCAGAGCTGTCAATTTGGGGCGTTCCCAGCCAGTTCGTCATCAGAACGCCCGCCTGGCCGAGGTGCCGACGCGTTGGGCTCGTGGGCGCGATGCGCCTGGACCGCAGCGTTCAAGCGTCGGCGCGTCTGCTCCGGCGCCTCCAGTTGATACTTCGCAGGCGCGGGACCGGGCCTTGACGAGCCGGACAGCCTCAGCCGATCGGGGCGACGCCGGACAAGCCGACGTGGCTCTCGACGAGTGCGCGCATTTCGGTGCAGAGTTGCGACCCATCCGGGCTGGCGGGTTTCCAGCGCCGTGTGATGACGATGCCGCTCGGCCGCGATATCCGCGCGGTCCAGTTGACCGACGAGTTGCCCGTCGCTGACCACCGGCAGTGCGGTCACGCCGCTGGTTGTCAGATGATGCAACGCCGTATGCAAGTACTCATGGGCATCGATTGGTGCCACCGCATAACTGGCCAACTCGCCTACCGTTTGCGCAGTGCCGGAAGGGGCACACCCGGCCAGCAGTTCGGCGTCGACCATTCCTAGATAGGCACCGTCGGCACCGGCGACTGCCATCGCGGTCAGTTCTTCATCAGCCAGTCGCTGCTGTGCCGCGGCTGGCGAAGTGTCAGCAGCTAGCGCGACAGGGGTGCGCATGACCTGATGCGCTACCCGCATACGCAGCGCATCGACCTCCGTCCGAAAGTCGACGCGAAAACCCCTATGAGACAACTTCTCGGTCATCAGTCGATCTGTCAGAAACAGTTCGGCGACAAGTTCGGCGACTGCGACACCGATCAACAAGGGAATGATCATCTGATATTCACCAGTGACCTCGGCAGCGAACACCACCGATGCAAACATCGCCTTCGTCGCGGCACCGAAGGTCGCGCCCATCGCAACGAGTGCGAACGCGGCCGGCGACACGTGCAGGCCAGGTATCGCCGCGTTGAGCCCATGCCCGAGCAGGCTTCCCATCGTGGCGCCGACGAGGAACATCGGGGCAAGCGTGCCGCCGGAGGTCTGCGAGCCGAGCGAGATCCACCAAGAGATCAACTTCGCCGCGAACAAGGCACCGAGCGCCGCGATGGTGAAGCGGCCGTTCAGTGTGTCCTCGATCGCCGAATACCCCATCGACAGAGTCCTGGGTTCGATCAAGCCGATGAGCGAGAATCCCAGCGCGCCGATGGCAGGCCACCAGAAGATGTTCACCGGTAACTTCCGGAACGCCGCCTCCATCGCGAACAGCCCTTTGTTCAGCACTACGGCAAGAATCCCGGACGCCAAGCCGACGAGGGCGAACAACGGCAGGTGTGCCAGTCCGACATGCAGACCGGCCTGCATCATGAACAACGGCGTCGCCCCGAAGGCGACGATGTGAATGCTGGCCGCGATGCTGCACGCGATCGACAACGGCACGATGGTGCGCAGTGATCGCTCGAACAGGACCAACTCGATTGCGAGGATCACTGACGCGAGCGGCGCGTTGAACGTCGCGGACATGCCCGCGGCGGCGCCGGTCGCCAGCATGATCTTGCGTTCGACCGGAGAGACGGAGAGGAACTGTCCGATCAGCGACCCGATCGAACCGCCGGTGACAATGATCGGGCCTTCGGCTCCGAACGGTCCGCCGGTGCCAATCGTGATCGCGGCCGAGAGCGGCTTTGCGATGGCGGCGCGCGGACGGATCTTGCTGTCCCGTACCAGGATTGCTTCAAGCGACTCCGGGATGCCGTGTCCGCGAATCACCGGTGCCCACGCGGCGAGTCCTGCGACGATCAGCGCACCACCTACGGCGGTCACGATGATCCAGGGCGTCGGGTGGTAGCCCCGCAGAGTGGGCAGCGAATCACCGACATTGTGTAGCAAGCTCAGGTGGGTCAGCAGGCCGATGAGCTTGAACAGGCCAACTGCGGCCCCACCACCGACCAGCCCCAACACGACCGCGACCGCCGACAGCACCCACATCCGCTGCGGTGTGGTCTCCCCGCTCACCGGTGTGCCCAATTGCGGAAGTAGACGTCGCAGCAAACTCACAAGAGCACAACATATAGAGAGTGCGCGCTGATCGTTTGAGCAGGCGTCGCAACCGTGATGCGCGCCACGCCCCG
>JBDTDN010000047.1:0-6514 GCA_039923055.1 Jatrophihabitantaceae bacterium | reverse complement strand
AACACCGAGCAGGAACGACAGCTCGGCGTTGTGCAGCGTAGCGGTGAGCACCTACTGTCGATCATCAACGACTTGCTCGATCTGGCAAAGATCGAATCCGGCCGCGTAGAACTTGTGCTGGAACAGGTCGACTGCGTCCAGGCGGTAGCCAGCGTGGTGGGCGCCATGCAGCCGCTGGCCATTGCCAAGGGGTTGACGCTCACCAGTCTTGCGCCGTCGACGCCCGTATTCGTCCCGGCCGATGCCCGGGCACTCGGCCAGATCCTGATCAACCTGGTGAACAATGCGATCAAATTCACCGACATCGGTGGGATCACCGTCGATGTGGACTCAGATGCCGACGGGGCTCAACGAATCACGGTGAGCGACACCGGTGCCGGCATCCCAAGCGAGGGGCTGTCCCGGATATTCGAGGCATTTGAGCGAGGCGCCCGTGTCGACAGTGGACGGCACGAAGGTACCGGGCTGGGGCTGAGCATCTGCCAGAAGCTCGGTGAGCTCATGCACGCGACGATCACGGTCGACAGCAGTGTCGGCGTGGGAAGCACGTTCGCCGTCGTATTCGCACCGCAAGCTAGCTGAGATCCCGTCCCATGTGTTAGTTTGACGTTAAGTCTTGTTGAACATTTGCCCTATTTGAGAGATCTCATGGTTATTGATGCAGGCCCGCGGGCGACTGGGCGTATTCGTCGTACTCCCAGCGCGAGTCAGGCAATCACCACCACTGTTGACGCGGCCCCGTGAGATGGCGCGGATCCTGGTGGTCGAGGACAATCCCGACAATCTCGAATTGATGACCTATCTCCTTCAGGCCTCAGGTCACACCGTCACGGTGGCCACGACAGGTAACCGCGGCCTTGATCTCGCCCGACACTGCGTGACGGACCTGGTCGTGTTGGACGTTCAACTTCCTGACCAGAGCGGTTACGACGTACTTGCCGAGCTTCGAAGCGAACCCGCGCTTGCCGAACTGCCGGTAATCGCGGTGACCGCCAACGCGATGGTCGGTGATCGCGACCAGGCTCTGGCTGCTGGGTTCGATGGGTACCTTCCCAAACCGATCGACCCGCGGAGCTTCGCGCGGATGATCGACGAACGATTACCTGAGGACCTACGTGGACATGCGCCTCGCCAGCGGTGGAGTGCTGATGGCTAACGTCCTCGTGGTCGACGACGACGAGGCTAACCGCGATCTCGTGGTCACCCTGCTCAGTTACTCGGCACATAACGTCAGCACTGCCGTAAATGGGGCTGACGCGTTGGCGGCAGCGCGCTCGAACAGACCCGATCTGATCATCACTGATCTCCTGATGCCGGTGATGGACGGGTATGAGCTGACCCGCGAAATTCGTGCCGACGCGGACCTGGCCGCCATACCGGTGATCTTCTCCACGGCGAACTACCTTGACGAAGAGATTCGGCCGATCGCCTCAGCGCTAGGTGTGCGCCAAATCGTGTTTAAACCGATCGATCCGTCTCGTCTGCTGAGCACGGTGACCAGTGCGCTCACTAGCGACGCGCCGTTGATCCCTGTGCCAGCCGAGACGTTTCATCGCGAACACCAACGTGCTGTGAATGGCAAACTTGTCGACAAGGTTCGCGAACTTGGGCAGGCTGAGGCCGCGCTACATGCCAGCGAAGCGCGCTTTCGCGCCCTCTCGGAGCACTCGCCCATCGGGATCTTCTCCCTAACCGCCAACGGTGATCTCTTTTACGCAAACCCTCGCCTGGTTCAAATTTGCGACGCTGGGCCGGACCTCACCGGTGTTCGGTGGAGTGATCTGATCCACCCGGATGACTGTGCGCGCCTGCAGACGGCAATGGCCCAGGCGAGCGAAAGCGGCTCCCATTGCGCCGAACGTGTGCGCCTTGCACCTACTGACGGACCACAACGGTGGGTGCACCTGCTAGCCGCCCGGGTCGCTCATCAAGTCGAGGACATCGTGCTGGTCGGGTCGGTCGAAGACATCACCGCCGCTGTCGATGTCGCGCGGCAGCGCGAAGAAGCCGAGAAGCGGCGTCATGTGTCCGAGCGCTTTGAGAGTCTCGGCGAACTGGCCGCCGGAATCGCCCACGACTTCAACAACGTGCTCTCCACGATCATGACCTATAACGAGTTCGTCGAAGCCGACCTCCGCGAAGCGGACGGGTGTCTGGATCCCGCTGCCCGTAGTCGTTTGCTGGAGAACACGTCGGCAATTCGCTCGGGCGCTGAGCGGGCCGCCAATTTGACGCGCCGATTGCTGGTCTTCGCCCGGCGAGGCGAATCGCATTCAGAATTGGTCGACGTCAACACGACGGCCCGTGACGTGTTCACCTTGTTAAGTCGCACCATCGGCGCACGCGTTCAAATTGTGGATCGACTCGACTCTCAGCCGCACGTTGTCCTGGCAGATCGGGCGCAACTCGAACAAGTGATCGTGAATCTCATCATCAACGCGCGAGACGCAATCGCGCAGCAGGGCGAGGTCGTGGTCACCAGCGCGCACGTCACGTCGACCGCTGCCGGCGTGACCGCCAACGGCGGACTCCCGCTCGGGGATTACACCGATCTCACCGTCACCGACAACGGTTGTGGAATGTCACCTGAGGTTCTGTCCCGGGTTTATGAACCGTTTTTCACGACCAAACAGAGCAGTTTCGGGACTGGCCTCGGACTGGCAACCGTTCATGCCATCGCCACATCGCTCGGCGGAGACGTCGCCATTTCCTCCGTACCTGGTCGCGGCACCTCGGTGCATGTCTATCTGCCGCTGGCGAGTGGGGGACCCGGACGGTGAAGCCGGGGGCAACGCAACGAGCCGGAGACGTCCGCTGTCCTGAGTGCTGGAGCAGACCCAGTTCCATCGTTGGCTGTTAGCCTGCTTGGTAGCCGGCGACCGACGGGCCGGACGCCGGGACGAGGGAAACGGATCCAGTCGTGACAGCCCGCCGCCTTGTTCGGTCAGCGCGAGTCGTAGTGGCTGTAGTCCTCGGTTTACTCGCACTGCTCGCGCTGGACTCGGTACCCGCGACAGCGGCGCCCGGAACGTGGGGCGCGGGTCAATACACCTATCTGGACGGCGTTGTGTGCGATCAGGCCGACGGGAGTACCGCACCACTCGCATCCTGGGATTTCGGCACGGGCGCGCCGGCGTTCCTCACCGAAATGGTGACCTCTAACGGCTTGCAAGACTCAGCCGCGTTGCCCGTCCCGTCGGCCGGGGCGCAGTACACGAACGCGGTCGCGCCTGGCCAGGACGGCTTCACCAGCGCCGCCGACATCGCCACCTACGCGAAGCTGATCGCAAAGTACGGCGCGTCCGACACGGCCCGGGTTGTGGACGTTGCCGCCGCGCTGCAACTCAAAGCCACCGGTGCGACGGCCGACTGCGCCACAAACCCAGCAGCGCTGATCGGGGCGGCCGCAGATGGAGCCGGGCCGTACACCGTCCGCCTCACCACGACGGTACCCGCGGTGCTGGGCAAGGTCGACACACTCGTCGCGACGGTCCGTGGGGGCACCGGCAGACCGGTTGCGGGCCTGACAGTCGGCTTCGCCGGCGTGGATACCCCGGTCAGTAACGCCTCAGCGGTGACGGCGGCCGACGGGACGGCCAAGACGCAGTTCACGGTCCCGGCAGGCATCAGTACCTCGAAGTTCAGTTTCTCCGCCAGTGTTTCCGCCGTGATCGGACTGGACGAGGTCACCGTCGCAGTGTCGCCCTCCTTTACAAATCCGTCCGGCACTGCGGCAACCGCGGTCACTCTCGCCGCGCCGGTGACCACCTCTGCCATGACCACCGTGTCCGTCGATCCCACCGCTTCACCTGTCCTGCAGCCGTCCGCCAGTGTTCGGGGTGTCGCGCTGGGCGTGCCGTTCACCCCTGGCGCTACGGTCACCGGCATGCGCGGGCACAGCGGCCAGGCCACCTTGACGATCTACGGTCCGGTACCGCTCGACACTGCGGCCTACTGCACGGCTGCCTCCTTCGGCGCGTCTACACCCGTCGCCGCAAGCACTAACGCCATTCCGGTGGCGGGTGATCAGACGATTGTCGGCCTGCCGTGGACGCCTGAGAAGGCCGGTTGCTACTACGTCGGCGCATCCATTGCTACGACCGACGCGACGCCCAACGTCACGGTCAATTCCGGCTTCGGCATCCAGACAGCGAAGGTAACGGTCGTGCCTACGACCCTCGCCCTGACGGTTGCAAATCCGATCGCCGGGCTCGGTGCACTGGCGGCGTCGGTGGCCCCCGCACACGTCGGTACCGCGAAGGGGGTGATCTCCGCGAGACTGCTCGGTCCGCTCCCACCACCGACCGACGGGACGTGCTCCGCACTGACCTGGACCAAGGCACCGCACTCGACTGCGGTGGCCACTGCGCAGTTGAACGGGGTCAAAGCCGTCACGATCACCTCGACTCCGGTCACCAAAGGAGGCTGTTACGAGTGGGCGCCGCAACTGCAATTCGACGTTCCGGGAGCGGGGACGGTTACCGTGCCGGCGACGTCGTCCGCCGCCGCCGTACTCGTCCTGACGCCCTCGGTCACGATGACGAGCGACCAGATCTGGGCCGCGACACCGAATCCGGTCAGCGCGCACGTCACCGTCTTCGGCACCTACGGGCAGGCCGCTCACGTTGTCATCGCGATGCGCTACGTCCCGACTCCAGCCCAAGGCTGCAGCTTCGCGGACTTCCGTCACGCGGCCACGGTCGCCGCAGGGCCATCGTTTGCCGTGGCCGCCGCAGGCGAAGTCGTCGTGGCACAGACCGGGCCCACCACCCAACCCGGTTGCTACAGCCCGGTACCCACGCTGACCGTCGACAACTTTCCGACGATCACCGCGACGGGCAAGGTCGGCGTCGCGAGCAACACAATCGGTGCGGGCGTGCCGCTATCGGCCGACGGTCCCCAGATCGGTAACGTTCCGCAGTCGGGCATCGGTACCCGCGCGCTGATCACACTGATCGTGATAGTCCTGCTCGAGCTCGCCTTGGTCGGGGCGCTCGGCTATTGGGTCTACCTCAACCGTGGCGCGGGAGCGGCGCCGAACACCTCGATCGCATCCGTTCTCGGAGCGCCCCGACCCTCGATGCTCAAGTAGGCGCTGGAGTGGGACAAGACTGCGTCAGCAGGCGGACATAGCTCCGTCGCGGGTACTGAGGTCCAACGCGATGTCCACGATCATGTCCTCCTGGCCGCCAACGAGCCCGCGCCGGCCGACCTCGACCAGTAGGGTGCGCGCGTCGATGCCGTACAGCTTGGACGCCGTTTCCGCGTGCCGCAGGAATGAGGAGTACACGCCGGCATAGCCCAGTGTCAACGTTTCGCGGTCCACCTGCACCGGCCGATCCCACAGCGGACGGATCAGGTCATCGGCCGCGTCCTGCAGTGCGAACAGGTCGCAGTGGTGCTCCCAGCCGTTGAGCTCGGCGACCGCGATGAACGGCTCGATCGGGCAGTTACCGGCACCGGCGCCATGCCCGGCCAGCGAGGCGTCCACGCGGGTCACGCCCTCCTCGACGCCGACTACCGAGTTGGCCACTGACAGCGACAAGTTCTGGTGAGCGTGGATGCCGATCTGCGTCGTCGGCTCCAGGATGTCGCGGTAGGCGCGGATACGATCGCGTACGCCATCCATCGTCAGCCGGCCGCCGGAGTCGGTGACGTACACGCAGTGCGCGCCGTAGGACTCCATCAGCTTGGCCTGCTTGGCCAACTCGTCCGCCGGGGCCATGTGCGCCATCATCAGAAAACCGGAGACGTCCATGCCGAGCTCACGCGCCGCATTCATGTGCTGCGCGGACACATCGGCCTCGGTGCAATGCGTGGCGATGCGTACCGAACGCACGCCCATGTCGTACGCGCGCTTGAGTTCGACGACGGTGCCGATGCCTGGCAGCAGCAGCGAGGTGAGTACGGCGTTCTTGATCTCCCCGGCCGCGGCCTCGATCCACTCCCAGTCGCTGTTGCTGCCCGGTCCGTAGTTCAGGCTGCCGCCGGCCAGGCCGTCGCCGTGGGCGACCTCAATCGCGTCGACGCCGGCTGCATCCAGCGCTCGGACGATCTTGCGGACATTGTCCGGTGTGATGCGGTGCCGGATGGCGTGCATGCCGTCGCGCAGAGTGACGTCCTGGACGTACATCTTCTTCATCGTCGTTGTGTTCGGCATCGTCAGACCGCCTCCACCAGCGAACGGTCGGCCAGCTTCTCGGCTACCCGTAGCGCGGCTGAGGTCATGATATCCAGGTTTCCCGCGTACGCCGGCAGGTAATGTGCCGCGCCCTCGACCTCCAGGAACACCGACACCTTCCACGAGGGTCGTGCCGCGCCGTCGGGCAGCAGGGTGTGCACCGGTTCGTCCTCGCCGATCGCAGTGAATTGCACATGCTGCTTGAGGCGGTAGCCCGGCACGTAGTGCGCGACATCGGCGACCATGCGGGTGATCGAGTCGCTGATCGCCGTCTGCTTGTCGACATCGGCCTCGCCGATCAGGCAGAAGACGGTGTCGCGCATGATCAGCGGC
>JBDTDN010000046.1:0-10154 GCA_039923055.1 Jatrophihabitantaceae bacterium | reverse complement strand
GCAGCTCGTACGGGCCCTATGCGCGGGCGATGATCCGGATCTGCAAGGAGGAGTCGTTCCACCAGCGGCAGGGCTACGAGTTACTGATGACGATGATGCGCGGCACGCCGGAGCAGCAGGACATGGTGCAGGACGCCACGAACCGGTGGTGGTGGCCGTCGCTGATGATGTTCGGGCCGCCGGACACCGACTCGCCCAACACCGCGCAGTCGATGGCCTGGGGCATCAAACGCCACACCAACGACGAACTACGGCAACGCTTCGTGGACATGTCGGTGCCGCAGGCCGAAGCGTTGGGTGTCACGCTGCCCGACGCTGACCTGCGCTGGAACGCCGAGCGTGATCATTACGACTTTGGCGACGTCGACTGGGACGAGTTCAAGCGTGTGCTGTCCGGCGACGGCCCCTGCAACGTCGAGCGGATCGCCAATCGACGCGCGGCTCACGATGCTGGTCGCTGGGTCCGCGAAGCTGCCACCGCCCACGCCGGCAAGGCATCGCTATGAGTGACGCCGGCTGGCCGCTGTTCGAGGTGTTCCTGCGCGGCAAGCGTGGCCTGAACCACGTCCACGTCGGGTCGCTGCATGCTGCCGACGCGCAGATGGCGTTGCACCACGCGCGTGATCTGTACACGCGCCGCAACGAGGGCGTCAGTATCTGGGTCGTCGCCTCCGCGGACATCACGGCGAGCAGCCCCGAGGAGAAGGATCCGTTCTTCGAGCCGAGCGGCGACAAGGTATACCGCCACCCGACGTTCTACGCGATCCCCGCCTCCGTCCCACACATCTGAGGATCGACCGACACCATGGGATTCGACACTGCATATGAAGGATTGGCCGCTGACGACGGCGATTTGCGCTGGGCGTTCGGAACCGGTTTCCACGATGCTCTGGCCGGCGTCGATACGACGATCCCGGATGGGATCGGCGGTGTGGACCTCGCGACGTACTGCCTGATGCTCGGTGACGATGCCCTGATCATGAGCCATCGCCTGCAGCAGTGGCTGGCCCATGCGCCGGAGTTGGAGGAGGAGACGGCGCTGGCAAACATCGGCCTGGACCTACTGGGGCAGGCCCGAATGCTCCTTGCCCGTGCGGGCGCAGCGGACGGCTCCGGCCGGACCGAGGACGACTACGCATTCGGCAGGCAGGTGCCCGAGTTCCTCAACGTGCATCTGGCCGAGGTCACCGATGCCGATTTTGGTGCGCTCGTGTTTCGGCTGCTGGTGTTCAGCACCTGGCGGTTGGCGTTGCTGACGCACCTGCGCGACTCACGCGACCCCGTGCTCGCGGCGATCGCGGCTCGAGGCATCAACGAACTCACCTATCACCGCGACTACGCGGCGCAGTGGGTCGTGCGGCTCGGTGACGGTACCGATTACTCTCGCGCGCGCGTCCAGGACGGGCTGCGGGCGATCGTGCCGCTGACCGGCGAACTGTTCGCCGCGACACCGCTCGAACTACGGCTGGCCCGATTGTGCATCGCCGTCGACGTGACCGGGCTACGGAGCGAGGTCGACGCAGTGCTTACGCAGGTATGTACGGCGGCGACGCTACATTGGCCCGGTGTGGCCGACGTGGCTGCGCACGGCGGCTCCGGCCGGGACGGTCAGCACACGCCGGCCATGGCCCCGCTGCTCGGTGAGTTGCAGGGCCTCGCGCGGTCTTTTCCCGGAGCGCTCTGGTGACCAACAGAGTCCGAACGTCGGATACCGACGGCACTGTGTTGATCACCGATGATCCTGCGCAGATGCTGCACCGGGCACGGGCGGTGGCGGCGTTGGTCCCGGACCCGGAACTGCCGATGCTGAGCCTGGCTGATCTCGGCATCCTGCGCGAGGTGACCATCGCGGACGGGCACCTGGTCATCACGCTCACGCCGACGTACTCAGGCTGTCCGGCGATGCGCGAGATGCGGCGGGACGTACACACCCGCCTGCTGGCCGCGGGCTTCGCCGATGTCGAGGTACGCACGGCGCTGAGCCCACCCTGGACGTCCGACTGGATCACTCAGGACGGACGACGCAAGTTGGCCGCGGCAGGCATCGCCCCGCCCTTGCCAACCCAGCGGCGCACTGCCGGTCCGATACCGCTCACCCTGTCCCCATTGCCCCGTGTACTCACTTGCCCGCACTGCGGTTCGACGAACACCGTCCTGACGTCCGCGTTCAGCGCCACTGCCTGCCGGGCGCTCTACCGCTGCCAGGCCTGCGCGGAACCGTTCGAGTACGTCAAGGAGATCTGAGCCGCCATGTTCCACGAACTGACGGTTGCCCGGGTGGACCAGTTGTGCGCGGACGCGGCGGCGCTCACCTTCGATGTTCCGCAAGAGCTGGCAAGAGAATTCTCGTTCGCCGCAGGGCAGTCGCTCACCGTCCGACGCATCGTCGACGGACGTGACGAGCGGCGTTCGTACTCGATCTGCTCGGCCGTCGGCAACACGCCGCGGATCGGCGTTCGCGTCGTCGAGAATGGTGCCGTTTCCGGTTGGTTGGTCCGGCAGGTGCGCGCGGGGGACCAAGTCGAAGTACAGCCGCCCGCCGGCACCTTCGGTGCGGCGGTGCGGGACGGAATGCACCACGTCGTCATCGCCGCAGGCTCGGGCATTACCCCCGTCCTGTCGATCGCGAACTCCATCCTGCACCGGGCCGGCACGGAATTGACGCTGCTGTACGGCAACCGACGGGCCGACTCGGTGATGCTCGCCGACGAGGTGGCCGAACTGAAGGATGCCCACCCGGACCGGGTGAACCTCGTCCATGTGCTGTCGCGTGAGGCGCAGGAGGTCGACCTGTTCAACGGTCGGATCGACGCCACGAAGCTGCGGACGTTGCTGCCGATGCTCGGCGTCCCGTCCAGCGTCGATCACTGGTGGCTGTGCGGACCGTTCGGGATGATCACCGACGCAATCGAGGTGTTGACCGAGTTCGGCGTACCGCGTGATCGCATCCACCGGGAACTGTTCTACGTCGAGGAACTTCCGCCTGAGCAGGCGCAGCACGACGAGCCGACGCTCCGCGGCGGTAGCGAGGTCACCGTCGTCCTGAACGGGCGCACCACCGTGATCACGATCGCGCGCGACACTCCAGTGCTCGACGGGGCGCAGGGACTGCGTCCGGACCTGCCGTTCGCCTGCCGGGGCGGGGTGTGTGGCACCTGCCGGGCACGGCTGGTCACCGGCGAGGTACGCATGCGGCGCAACTTCGCCCTCGAACCGGACGAGTTGGAGGCCGGGTACGTCCTCACTTGCCAGTCGCTGCCCGTCTCAGATCAGCTCACCGTCGACTTCGATTCCTGACCCACGGAGGAACGATGCAGGACCGCACACCACGCCCTGAGGACCTCGATCCGATCGAACGCGCTTCGGTGGACGAACTGCAGGCGTTGCAGTTGCGGCGGTTGCGGTGGTCGTTGGGACACGCCTATAACAACGTGCCGCACTACCGCACTGCGTTCGAAGCGGCAGGCGTGCATCCCGACGACTGTCGGGCCCTGTCTGATTTGGGGAGATTCCCCTTTACCGGTAAGCAGGATCTTCGCGAGAACTATCCGTTTGGGATGTTCGCCGTGCCGCAGTCGCAGGTTGCGCGCGTGCATGCCTCGTCCGGGACGACCGGCAACGCAACGGTGGTCGGGTACACCGCTGAGGACATCCGCACCTGGTCTGCGGTGATGGCCCGCTCCATTCGCGCCTCCGGTGGTCGCCCGGGTGACAAGGTGCACGTCGCTTACGGGTACGGCCTGTTCACCGGCGGACTGGGTGCGCACTACGGCGCCGAAGCCCTTGGCTGCACGGTGATTCCGGTGTCCGGAGGGATGACCGAGCGGCAGGTGACGCTCATCCGCGACTTCGAGCCGGATGTCATCATGGTCACCCCGTCGTACATGCTCGCGATCGTCGACGAAATGGAACGCCAGGGCATCGACCCGCGATCGACTTCACTGGCGGTCGGGATCTTCGGCGCTGAGCCATGGACGAATGACATGCGCATCGAGTTGGAGCAGCGGCTGGACATGCATGCCGTCGATATTTACGGCCTGTCCGAGGTGATGGGGCCCGGCGTCGCGAACGAGTGTGTCGAGTCCAAGGACGGCCTGCATATTTGGGAGGATCACTTCTACCCGGAGATCATCGATCCGCTCACCGGCGACGTGCTGCCGGACGGGGAACCGGGCGAGCTTGTCTTCACCTCGCTCACCAAGCAGGCTATGCCGGTTGTCCGCTACCGCACGGGCGACCTGAGCCGACTACTGCCCGGCACGGCGCGCACCATGCGGCGGATAGAGAAGATCACCGGCCGTTCCGACGACATGATCATCTTGCGTGGCGTGAACTTGTTCCCGACCCAGATCGAGGAACTCATCCTGCGGACGCCGCAGTTGTCGCCGCACTTCCAGTGCGTACTCAGCCGCACCAGCCGGATGGATGAGTTGACTGTCCGGGTCGAACACCGTGTCGGAGTCGACCCAACCGAGGCAGATGCTGCCGGCGCCACGCTCGTCAAACTGGTGAAGAGCACCATCGGGGTGAGCGTGTACGTGGACGTCGTTCGGCCGGACTCGGTCGAACGCTCGCTCGGCAAGATGCGCCGCGTCGTCGACGACCGGCCGAGGTAGCTCTCCGCTCAGCGTTTGGGGAGCCGACCCCAGCGGAAGTAGGCAAGCGGACCGAGGATGTTTGATCAGACTCACCAGCCGCCACCGCGTCTTTGAGCCGTTCCGTTCGCTCGGTGTGCGGCGGGAGAGGTCGATCTGCGCGACGAGGTTCAGTGCCACCTGCACGCTACCGAGAGCGATGAGGGTGGAAGATCCGTAGGTGCGGAGCAAAACGCGGAATATCTTTGGTATGTGCGGAGTACCGGTTAAGCTCGAACTCGTGCCCGTCTACCGATTTCGTGAAGCCGCCGACCTGCTCGGTGTCAGCGACGACACCCTGCGCCGCTGGGCAGACGCCGGGCGGGTGCAGACGACGACCGACGCGTCGGGTCGTCGCGCGATCGAGGGCGTGGAACTGGCCCGCTTCGCCGAGCAGAACGCCGCGCCGCAACCGGACGCGAACCCGGTCTCGCGTGAGTCCGCGCGTAACCGGTTCGTCGGCCTGGTCACCAAGGTCACGCGCGACACGGTGATGGCGCAGGTCGAACTGCAGTGCGGTCCGTTTCGCGTCGTCTCACTGCTGAGCCGTGAGGCAGCCGATGAACTCGCATTGGAGCCCGGCGTCACCGCCATCGCCTCAATAAAGTCCACCAACGTCGTGGTCGAGGTCCAGGGTGACAGGCCATGAACAAACTCATGGCGTCCATCGCAGCACTCGGGCTCATCGTCACCGGGTGCTCGTCCTCCACGCCGGCCGCGAACCCAGGTAGTGGATCCAGTGCGCTGTCCGGATCGATCACCGTCTTCGCCGCCGCCTCGCTCACCGGCACGTTCACCCAGCTCAAGACTCAGTTCGAACAGGCACACCCGGGCACGACGGTGAAGCTGAACTTCGGCGGAAGCTCGGCACTTGCCACGCAGATCGATCAGGGTGCTCCTGCGGATGTGTTCGCCTCTGCCGCGACCACCAACATGGACACGGTCGTCAAGGCTGGAAACGCCCGTAGTTCGACGGTATTCGTGAAGAACACCATGGAGATCGCGGCCGCGCCTGGCAATCCGGCACACATCGACTCCGTCAGCGATCTGGCCGGTCGGGGCGTCAAGGTTGCGCTGTGCGATCCGACAGTCCCGTGCGGGGTAGTGGCGGCCGAGGTCTTTGCAAAGGCGAACGTCACGGTCAAGCCGGTATCGCTGGAGGCAGACGTCAAATCGACCCTGGCCAAGGTTGAACTCAGAGAGGTCGATGCGGGTGTCGTCTACGTGACCGACGTACGGGCCGCCGGCACCAAAGTTGTCGGAGTACCGATCCCCGCTGACCTGAACGCCTCCACGGACTATCCGATCGCCGCGCTCACCCACGCGCCGAATGCCAGCCTGGCCAGGGCGTTCGTCGCGTACGTAGAATCGGCACCGGGTCAGCAAGTACTGGCCGCCGCCGGCTTCGTCGGCCCGTGACCGGCCGCAGGCGCGGCCGTCGACGCAACGTCGACGCGCCACCGGCTTTGGTGATTGCGCCTGCGCTGATCGGGATTGTCTTCCTCGTCCTGCCTACGCTCGGCTTACTGATCAGGGCGCCGTGGAGCAGCCTGGGCGCGATCTACGCCGACACCGAAGTCGCGGACGCGCTCCGGATCTCTTTGGTGACCTCGCTACAGGCCACGGTGCTGTCGCTGCTGTTCGGCGTGCCGTTGGCGCTGGTGTTAGCACGTCAGCGACTGGCTGGGATTGGGATCGTACGTGCGCTCGTACTGATCCCAATGGTGCTGCCGCCGGTGGTCGGCGGGGTTGCCCTGTTCCTCGCGCTCGGCCGTGAGGGCTTCGTCGGACGCTACCTGGACCAGTGGTTCGGGTTCACCCTTCCGTTCACCCAGCATGGG
This sequence comes from Jatrophihabitantaceae bacterium, assembly GCA_039923055.1. Classification (GTDB taxonomy): domain Bacteria; phylum Actinomycetota; class Actinomycetes; order Mycobacteriales; family Jatrophihabitantaceae; genus DASXYU01. The sequence continues at coordinate 3,679 of JBDTDN010000046.1, read as the reverse complement.
ATCGTGCTCGCTCAGACGCTCGTCGCGATGCCCTTCATGGTGATCACCATGGAGGGTGCCTTCCGCACCGCCGATCGGGGTCTGGAGGAGGCAGCTGCCACTCTGGGTGCCTCACGCTCGCGTATCTTCACGCGGGTCACGCTGCCGCTGGTCGTGCCGTCCTTGGTCGCCGGGACGGTGCTGTGCTGGGCACGGGCACTCGGTGAGTTCGGCGCCACCGTGATCTTCGGTGGCAACGTTCCGGGCTCGACCCAGACGATGCCGACGGCAATCTTCACCGCCTTCCAGACCGACCCCCAGAACGCGGTGGCGCTCAGCCTGCCGCTATTGATCGTGGCCGTGGTCATTCTCGGCGCGCTGCGCGACAAATGGCTGCGGCCGGTGGCCTCGTCATGACGCTGACCGTTGATGCCTCACTGACACAGGGCGCATTCATGCTCACGGTGGCGCTCCGGGCAGGGCCGGGAGAGGTCGTCGCGATCCTGGGCCCGAACGGAGCGGGCAAGACCACACTGCTTCGGGCGGTGGCCGGCCTACTCGCGGTCGACTCCGGCACCATCTCGATCGACGGCGACATGCTGGACGATCCGGCGCGGGCGGTGTTCGTCCAGCCGGCGCAACGTCGGATCGGGGTGGTCTTCCAGGACCATCGGCTGTTTCCGCATCTGCGGTCCGTGGACAACGTGGCCTTCGGCCTGCGGGCCCAAGGCATGTCCCGGACGCGCGCGCGCGCGTCCGCCCATCAGTGGCTGGATCGGTTGGGTCTAGGTGCACTCGCCCAACAGCACCCACGTCGGTTGTCCGGCGGGCAGGCGCAACGGGTGGCCCTGGCACGTGCGCTTGCTTGCTGCCCGCGGGCTCTACTGATGGACGAACCCCTGGCGGCACTGGACGTACAGACCCGCGCCGAGGTGCAGGGCGAGTTGCGCGAACATCTCGGCGCCTTCGCCGGCCCCACACTGCTGGTGACACACGATCCGATCGAGGCACTGCTGCTCGCGACGCGGATCATCGTGCTCGAGAACGGCCAGATCGTCCAGCAGGGCACCCCGGCCGAGATCACCAGCCGGCCGGTCACGCCGTACGTCGCGCGGCTGGTGGGCATGAACCTCTACGCAGGCACGGCGACTCGCGGTTTCGTCGCGCTGGATGGTGGTGGGGAACTGGTCGTCTCGGAAGCCATCGACGGGCCGGCGTTCGTGGCGCTGCGTCCGTCCGCCCTGACCGTGCACGTAGCCGAACCGCACGGCAGCGCGCGCAATGTCTGGCCGGGGACGATCACGTCACTTGCACCGCTGGCCGACCGCATCCGGCTGACCGTCGCCGGGCCGCAGACGGTACTGGTGGACGTGACCGCATCGGCCGTGGCGGACCTGAACCTGGTCCCCGGCCGGGCGGTGTGGCTAGCTGCGAAGGCCACCGACGTCACCGCCTACGCCGCGGGACCCGAAGCTCACGTGCAGAACGCCTAGGCTGGGCACGTGTCCGCCGAGATCACCGTCCGCTTCTGGGCCGGTGCGCAGCGCGCGGCCGGCCACGAGTCCGAGACCATAGCCGCGGATTCGCTGGCCGACCTACGCGAAATCCTCGCCGCCCGCCCTGCGCTGACCGCGATCTGTGCCGCCGCATCGTTGCTCGTGGACGGCCAGCAGGCCAGCGAGAACACCGTGTTGCACGCCGGAGCCGTCGTCGACGTACTGCCGCCGTTCGCCGGCGGCTGAGCTGCGGGCTTAACGCTGGAAGGTGCCGACGATCTGGGCACGGGCCAGCGTGTGGAAGGCCAGGTTGAACGAGACCACTGCCGCGCTCGCGTCGGCGTCGACGCCGAGTGAGTCCACGTCCACCGCGTGCACGACGAAGTAGTAGCGGTGCGGACGGTCGCCGTCGGGCGGGAAGCAGCCACCGTAGTCCTTGCTGCTCCAGTCGTTGCGCACGTGGAACGCCGCACCTGGCAGTGCCGCACCCGCTGTGCCTGCACCGGCGTCCAAAGACGTGGTCGTGGGCGGGATGTCGACCAGCATCCAGTGCCAGAAGCCCGACGGCGTAGGGGCATCCGGGTCGAAGCAGCTCACCACGAAACTCTTGGTGCCGTGCGGGATGCCGCTCCAGGACAACTGGGGGGAGGCATTTGCCGCAGTCTCGGTGGCGCCGCCGTACGCATGCTTGTCCGACAGTGCGGCACCGTTGCTGAAGTCGCTGCTCGTCACGGTGAACGAGGCAACCTGCGGCAATTTCGCGTACGGGTCCTGGACTTCGGGACGGTCAAGGCTGGTCACGACGCATTCTCCTGAGGGTTCGAGGGATCAAGGCGAGCTTAGAGCGCTGGGGCGTTGAGCCGCAGGCGGCGCTGCTCGATGATCAGGCACCGATTCTCCACGTATAGCAGGCCGGCGTCTTCGGCGATCTGCCGTGCCTGGTTGGACGCGATGTGCAACTGCAGCCACAGGGCTGTAGCACCCGCGGCGACAGCCTGCCGGGCGATCTCCGGCGTCGCCGCGGACGGCCGGAACACGTTCACCAGGCCCACCGGCGCCGGCACGTCAGCGAGCGTGCGGTACACCGGTTCACCCAAGACGAGGTCGGCGCTCGGGTTGACCGGGACGATCCGCCAGCCGTGTTCCTGCATGTGCTCGGGCACGTAGTGGGCCGGTTTCTCGGTCGCATTGCTCGCCCCCACGACGGTGATCGAGTCGTAGCTGGTCAGGATCTGCTCGACGGTGACGTCCATATCGTCCATGACGTCCACAGTAGGTCAGTACGGTGTGGAGCATGACTGAGCGCCGAGCCGGACCCGGAACGCTTGACTGGCGGCCGGCTGCCGATGATCTGGTCGCGGCACCGGTAGCAGTGGCCCTCGCTGCGTGGGCCGGCGCGGTCGACGTGCTGGCCGCACCGATCGATGCCTCACTTGCCGATACCGCCGAGTTCTGCGCGCACTACCAAGTCCTGCTGGCCGACTCCGCCAACTGCGTCGTGATCGCGGGCCGTCGGGGGGAGCGCACGTCCTACGCAGCGTGCGTTGTGCTCGCAGCGACTCGTGCCGACGTCAACGGCCTGGTAAGAAAGCGATTGGACGCGCGCAAGGCCTCCTTCGCCCCGATGGACGACGCCGTCGTACTGTCGGGCATGGAGTACGGCGGCATCACTCCGATCGGATTGCCGGCGCAGTGGCCGGTGCTCATCGACCGTGCAGTGCTCGACCGGGACGTCGTGGTGATCGGCAGCGGGCTCCGGCGCTCGAAGCTGGCCCTACCCTCAGCTGTCCTGGCCACCCTGCCCGGAGTCGAGGTCATCGACGACCTGGCCCGCTGACCCCGCGGCTGGACTGGGCCTTTTGCTCGGTCCCGCCTCGCCCACACCGCCCACGGCTGTGCTGTCCACGACCGGGAATTTCGACTGCTGTTCGGCAACGCCCGCCTCGGACCGCAATGCGCGTACCGTCGAATTGAGGAAAGCGATGAACGGTACCGCGAGCAATGCACCCGCGATCCCGGCCAGCAGCGTCCCGCTGATCACTGATATAGCAATGGCCAGCGGATGCACCGCCACGCTGCGGCTCATGATGACCGGCTGCAGCAGATGCGCCTCCAACTGGATGAGCACGACAATGGCGACGGCAACGACGATGGCCGCCGTCGCCCCGTGCTCAAGCACAGCGACTGCGACACACAACGCGCCG
>JBDTDN010000045.1:0-8964 GCA_039923055.1 Jatrophihabitantaceae bacterium | reverse complement strand
CAGTGATGTGCAGGCAGCGCCAGCGGGGTCGTTGACCTCTGGCCCCACGTGTCCGGATGCCACGTTGGCTCCGACAGTGTCCGAGACATGTACCGGTAGCTATACGGTGACGCAGGCCGATCTGGATCACGGCAAGTTGGTGGATACCGCGACCGCGACTGGTACGCCTCCGACTGGTCCGCCGATCACCTCACCACCCTCCACGGTGACTATCAACGGCGCGGGCGTTCTCGCAATATCGGTAACACCGACGCCACCTGCGCTCGCGTCAACCGGACCGGCATATGCCCTCGTGAGCCTGTGGCTAGGTACGATCGCGCTCCTGCTCGGCATGATGATGATCGCGCTCGGCAGGCCGCGGCGCCGGCGCTCGCACTGACCGCGTCACGATCTAGGCTGATCGGAAGCGATGCCGTGACTGCATGCGGCATCGCTTCCGAGCAGAGCGAGGATAATCGGATGCGAGCTGTGAAACGTGCCTGCGCGGCGCTGGTTATGTTGCTGGCCCTGGCCGGCTGCACATCGAGCAAGCCCGGAGCGTCGACGTCGTCGAATAGTTCGAAGACGGCGACACCGTCCTCGCCCTCCGTTCCGCTGGTGCAGAACTCGTTGCCGGCATCGGTCGCGAACCAGCCAGCCGTGCGCAAGAACATAACGCAGACCGGTTGCGCGGCGGTCGACGGTGGCTGGAGCGCCAAAGGCACGGCGACGAACTCCTCATCCCGCAAGGTCACCTACAAGCTGACCGTCTACTTCACCACGACGCAGGCGACTGTCCTGGACTTCGCCCAGGCGAGCGTCGTCGTGGCGCCCGGCAAGACGGTGCCATGGTCGGTGAGCAAGAAGTTCCTCGCCCAACCGACGATGAACTGCGCGCTGGTGGGCGTCGCTGCCTCGTGAGCCGGTCAGTGGTGCTGCCGGCGCCCCCATCTGTGCCCGCTGTGGGAGCCGCTGTGGTGCCGCTGCGAGCGGGCATGAGATTCTGAGGTGTCGCATCATCTACCGAGCATCCCTGTGGAGTCAACAACGTGAGAGTTCGCCAGCTGACCGTTGCTCTTGCTGTGTTGGTGGCGGCGGCGACGCTCACCTCCTGCTCTAGCAAGGTGGGCACTGCCGCTGTCGTCGGCGGCCACAGCATCTCCGACTCGGACGTCGCCCACTACATCACGCCAGCGGGCCCAGACCCGTCGGCAATTTCCGCCGCACAGGCGCAGGGCCAGACGCTGCAGCCGTCCAGGGTGCAGGTGCTGAGCCAGCTGATCACGCAGAAGGTGTTTCGGGCCGCCCTGGCTGACTCCGGCTCCGAGCCGAGCGCGGCGGAGATCGCCGCGGCCCACGACGACGCGGTGTCGCTGATCGGGCAGTCGCAGACTATCGGCGCGGACTACGACAACGCGATCACGGCGCAGATGATCACGTACGGCTTCACGGACCAGTTCGCACATGTGATCGTGCAGACCCAGGAACTGGAGTACCTGCTGGTCAAGCGCGTGAACGCCGCCTCCGCGACTGATCTGCTGGCCGCGATCAACAAGCTGAACATCCCGGTCACGGTCAGCGGACGCTACGGCACCTGGGACCCGTCGCAGTTGGCGCTGACCTCCAGTGGCAACGCCGGTCTGCCCAGTTTCGTCACGTTCGCCTCTGCCGCGGCGCCCTCACCGAGCGCTTCCGCTCCGGCGAACTGAGTCCGCCGGTGACCTCGCAGCTGCAACGCGCGGTCCAGGTCATGGACAGACTGCGCTCGCCCGGTGGCTGCCCGTGGGACGCCGCGCAGACGCACGAGTCGCTGACGCAGTACCTACTAGAGGAGACGTACGAGGTCCTCGAGGCGATCGAGACGGGCGACCTGACGCTGCTGCGCGAAGAGCTCGGTGACCTGCTGCTTCAAGTGCTGTTCCATGCGCGGCTCGCCGAGGAACTCCCGCCCGGGCAGGCGTTCTCGATCGAGGACGTCGCCGGCGATCTGGTACATAAGCTTATCCGCCGCCATCCGCATGTGTACGAGGGAAGCTTGCGGTCCGAGCATCAGCACGGCGCCGATCACATCGCCGGCGATGTGGATGCCCTGAATGAGACATGGGAGCGGCAGAAGATAGCCGAGAAGGGTCGGACGTCCGCGGTCGACGGCGTCCCGCTCGCGCAACCGGCGTTGGCGCTCTCGGCCAAGCTGGTGTCGCGGGCACGGCGTGCCGATGTGACGGTCACGCCGGGCGTCGATGACGAGATCGGCGCCCGGCTGTTCGCGGTCGTCCAGGACGCGGTGACTGCAGGCGTCGACCCAGAGGCCGCCCTACGGCGAACCGTTCGCGCCTACCGCGAGGCCATCCTCGCTGCCGAAGCGCACAACTAACGAGTCGGCGGGGCAAGTCTGGCGGCGCCTGCCGGCCGGTTAGGGTTGCAGACATCCACAGAGCACGTCGAGAGGAACCATCCGTGGCCAGCATCGAGGCCGTAGGCGCCCGCGAAATCCTGGACTCTCGGGGCAACCCGACCGTCGAGGTCGAGATCGCCCTGGACGACGGCACGCTCAGCCGTGCGGCAGTACCCAGCGGCGCGTCCACCGGGGCCTTCGAGGCGGTCGAACTGCGCGACGGTGGCGACCGGTACGGCGGCAAGGGGGTCCTGAAGGCCGTCACGGCCGTGTTGGACACAATCGGCCCCGAACTTGTCGGCTACGAGGCCAGCGAGCAGCGGCTGATCGACCAGGCGCTGCGCGATCTGGATGGCACAGCGGACAAGAGTCGGCTCGGCGCGAACGCAATCCTGGGTGTCTCGCTCGCGGCAGCCAAGGCCGCGGCCAACTCCGCCGAGCTTCCGCTGTTCCGTTACCTCGGCGGACCGAACGCGTACCTGCTGCCCGTGCCGATGATGAACATCCTCAACGGCGGAGCGCACGCCGACTCCAACGTCGACGTCCAGGAATTCATGGTCGCGCCCATCGGCGCGTCCACCTTCGCCGAAGCGCTATGCCAGGGCGTGGAGGTCTACCACGCGCTGAAGTCCGTGCTGAAGGCCAAGGGACTGTCGACCGGGCTCGGTGACGAGGGCGGCTTCGCGCCCAGTCTGGACTCCAACCGCGCCGCACTTGATCTGATCATCGAGGCGATCGGCACCACCGGCCTCACCGCCGGCGTCGACATTGCGCTTGCCCTGGACGTGGCAGCCAGCGAGTTCCACGGTGAGGACGGGTACATGTTCGAAGGCGCGAACAAGACGGCCGAAGAGCTCATTGCCTATTACGTGGACCTGATCGACAACTACCCGATCGTCTCCCTCGAAGACCCGCTGGACGAGCAGGACTGGGCCGGTTGGATCGAACTGACGAACCAACTCGACGACAAAGTTCAGATCGTCGGCGATGACCTGTTCGTCACGAACCCGGAGCGGCTCGGCCGTGGCATCGCCGAGGGCGCGGCGAATGCCCTGCTGGTAAAGGTGAATCAGATCGGAACCCTCACTGAGACGTTCGACGCGATCGATCTCGCACACCGGCACGGCTACAAGTGCATGATGAGCCACCGCTCCGGCGAGACCGAGGACACCACGATCGCGGATCTGGCGGTCGCAGTGAACTGCGGTCAGATCAAGACCGGCGCACCGGCCCGGAGTGAGCGCGTCGCCAAGTACAACCAGCTCTTACGCATCGAGGAGGAACTGGACGACGCCGCACGCTACGCCGGAGCCGCAGCGTTCCACCGATTCACCCCGACAGCCCACCAGTCCGCGTAAGGCGATCACATCGTGAATCGTTCGACGCCGCCAACCGGCCACGTGCCACGCCGCGCGGTGACCGGACGTGCCTTAGTCCTGGGCACCCTTGTCGTCCTGTTGATCGTCCTGCTCGCCTCGCCACTGAATCGCTACTTCAACAGCCGTAGCGACGTGAGCAACGCGGCGCAGCAATTGGATCAGGACCGTGCCAAGGTCACGCAACTGCAAGCGCAGCTGGCGTTGTGGTCCGATCCGGGGTATCTGCAGCAGCAGGCCCGCGTCCGGCTGCAGTACGCGATGCCTGGCGACACTGTGTTCGTCGTCGTGGACAACGGTGCCAAGAGCGATCTGGAGAAGACTCGCGGTACCGGCAGCGATCAGCAGGCGGCCGGTTCGTGGAACGAGAAGTTGTGGACGAGCATCCAGAAAGCCGGCGGCGGATCGTGAGTGACGCGGCCACCCCTGAAGATGATCACGCTGAAGAGGATCTGGCAGCGGCCGATCGGGCCACGGTCAGCGCACAGTTGGGTCGACCGGCTCGAGCGATGCGCGCGGTGGCGCACCGGTGCCCGTGCGGGCACCCTGACGTGGTCGAGACATCACCACGGCTGCCGGACGGCTCGCCGTTTCCGACGTTGTACTACCTGACCTGCCCGCGCGCGGCATCGGCCATCGGCACGCTCGAATCGTCCGGGCTGATGCGGGAGATGACCGAACGGCTCGGTTCGGACGGCGAGCTTGCTGCCGACTACCGCGCGGCGCACGAGAGCTACCTCGCTCGTCGGGAGCAGCTCGCTCACGTGAACGAGATCGACGGCGTCAGCGCAGGTGGCATGCCGACCCGGGTGAAGTGCCTGCACGTGCTGGTCGGTCATGCGCTTGCGACCGGGCCGGGCGTAAATCCGTTGGGGGACGAGGCGCTGGCGCTACTGCCTGAGTGGTGGGCGGGTGGCCCATGCGTATGAGTCCTCGACTCTGCCCCCGCCATCGGTGTGAATCGCCCCGAATCGCACCGATGGCGAGGTCAAAGCTATGAGAGTCGCCGGGATCGACTGCGGGACGAACTCGATCAGGCTGCTCGTCGCCGACGTGGTTCCAGGCAGCGGGCTTGTCGACGTGGTGCGCGAGATGAAGGTCGTCCGGCTCGGGCAGGACGTCGACCGCACCGGTCGGTTAGCGCCGGAAGCGATCGAACGTACGCGGGTTGCGCTGACCGAATACGCCGCGACCATAGGGCGATTAGGCGTCGAACGCGTCCGGATGACGGCCACGAGCGCGACCCGTGATGCCTCCAATCGAGCCGACTTCGTGACAATGGTCCGCGCTGCCCTCGGCACCGATCCAGAGGTGATCACCGGCGCCGAGGAGGCTGCGTTGTCGTTCACCGGCGCGATTTCCGGGTTGCGCGGTGTCCGCGGTAGCCTGCTCGTCGCGGACATCGGCGGCGGCTCGACAGAACTCGTCCTCGGTGGCGGTGAGTTGGAAGGGCTGCGCTCACACAGCATGGACGTCGGCTGTGTCCGGATGACCGAACGACACCTGCATGACGATCCGCCCACCGCCGTTCAGATCGAGGCGACCGTTGCGGATCTGAATGCCGCGATCGACCGTGCCGCATTGGATGTTCCGCTGAACCGGGCTGGAACGTTCGTCGGCGTCGCAGGGACCGTCACGACGGTTGCCGCTATCGCGCTCGGCCTGGACCACTATGACGCCGAGGCGATCCACGGCAGCGTGCTGAGCGCTCAGACGGTGCACGAGGTTGTCGACCGGCTGCTTGGGATGACTCGCGAGGAACGTACTGCCATTTCGGTCATGCACCCGGGGCGGGTGGACGTGATCGGCGGCGGTGCCCTGGTGCTGCGGACCTTGATGCAACGAACGGGCGCCGCCGAGATCGTCGTCAGCGAGCATGACATCCTCGACGGAATCGCCTTGAGTCTGTTGCGTTAGAAACCTGCGTCTGTTGCGTTAGAAGCCTGAGCCTGCTGCGTCAGAAGGAGATCTCACCCATGGCCGCGAAGTCTCTCGCTGACCAACTGCTGGACGCCCAAGTCGCGTTCGTGCTCGCCGAGTTCAGTGAGGACAGACTCGCTGAGCTGATTGCCCGCGATGTCGACGACGTGCTCGAGATCGCCGCGTCTCTCGTTGTCGCGGACGTCGTTGCTCGGGATGCCGCGAAAGCGCTGGTACGTAAGGTGGTTGACCGCGCTGGCAGTAGCCCGATCGCCGAGGACATGGTGGTCGCGCTCGCGGAGTCTCTGTACGGACTCGCCGCAAGCGAGCAGTTCACCCTGGGGGAGGTAGTCGACCGCGAGCCGATCGAGGCGCTGGTCACGAAGGTTCTCAGCATGCACCGCACGCACGACCGGGCGCTGGAGCGAATGGGCGAGAGCCCACTGATCGCCTCGCTGATGTCCACGTTCGTCACCAAGATCGTGGCGGACTTCCTGCAGCAGAATCGGCAGCGCGCCGAGAAGCTGCCCGGCATGGGGTCGCTGTTGTCCTTGGGTTCCAGCGTCGCGTCCAAGGCCAAGGGGGTGACCGATCGGCACCTGGATCAGTTCCTCGGTGACGCGATGGGCAAGGGTGCGCAGTACACGATGCGTCGCACGAACAAGGTGATCGGCGAGTTGATCCGGGATCCGCAAATGCACGGCGCGGTGATGGAACTCTGGGATCTGCACGCCGCCGAGCCGATCAGTGGGCTGCGCGACTACCTCAGCCAGAGTGAGCTCAGCGAGATCGTGGTGCTGGTCCACGCTCTGCTAGTCAGCACGCGCGGCAACGAGTACGTCGGGCTGGCGCTGGATGAGTGCGTCGACGTCTTCTTCGACCGTTACGGCGCGTGGGACGTTGCGGCACTGGCCACCGAGCTTGGCATCGACCGGGACGGGCTGGTGGCGGATCTGTGCACGCTGGTCCCACCGGTCATCGAGGCCGCAAAGGCGAACGGAGTGCTCGACGCGCAGATTCGCAAGCGGTTGGCGCCGTTCTTCCACTCGGCCGGCGTCGCGGCGTTGCTGACCAAGCCGAAGCCGCGCTGAGCGCGCGCCCCTGCGCATATCCCGACTGTTGGGTTGTCCAACGCTGCCATTAGCAGCATGTGCAGATCGAGTGCTTGATCAGGCGGAGACAGTCGCCTTGCCCGGGCCCTTCGTCTTGACGGGCTGTCCGGCCTGCTGCTCATCCTTTTTCCGCTTCTTCGCCGCTGCCTTGGCCAGCTTCTTCTCAACCTTGGTGGGCGGCGGCGGCGGTGGCTCGCTCCCGGTGAGCTGACGCCAGGCCGTCTCGGCACCCTTGCGGGTGAGTAGTTCGGCGGCGACGACGCCTACGGCCGACAGCGCCGCGAACCCGATCGCGTCAGACCACTTGGCATCGCGGTCCTTGCTCGTGTGCGGGGGATCCTCCGGGCGGGCCGCCACCCACGTTCGAGCAACGAGCTTCTTGGTGACGCGAACAACCGGGATGCCCACTACGATCGTCAGCACCTTCATCCCGATCTTGCCTGCAGCGTTGGCCATCGTGACTCCGTCTGGTCGATTCGGTTCTATCCAGGACCCTACCCAGGTAGGTCCGCGCGGGAGCGCATGGCAGGACTGATCAGATCGCTCGGACGATCCGGGCTGGATTGCCTACTGCGAGAATATTCGCCGGCAGATCGCGCGTCACGACCGCGCCGGCGCCGACGACGGTGTTTGCTCCGATGCACACGCCGGGGCAGACGATGACCCCGCCGCCGAGCCAGACGTTGTTGCCGATGACGATCGGCTCGGCGGCCTCCCACTTGTCCCGCCGCGGTCCGGGCTCGATCGGGTGCGTTGCGGTGAGCAAGTGCACGTTCGGCCCGATCTGGACGTCGTCCCCAATGGTTACTGTCGCCACGTCCAGCGACACCAGGCCCCAATTGGCGAACGTGCGCGCCCCGACATGCGTCTGGTAGCCGTAGTCGCAGCGAAACGGTGGTCTGAGCTCGCTGTCGTCCCCGAACGCGCCTAATAGCTCGACGAGTGTGGCCCGCTGACCGTCGCGGTCCGAGGGATCCATGGTGTTGAGGCGGTGGCACAACCCCTGCGCTCGCGCTGAGTCTCGTGCGATAGCAGGATCGTCGGCCCGATAAAGCTCACCGGCCAGCATTCGCGTGTGCATCGATCTTTCGTCCGCTGTCATGCACCGACGCTAGCTGTTGCCGGACGCGAGAGTCAGAACCGGACTGGGCGGACGAGGGCCGAGTTTGCCCGCTTCTCCGGCCAGGATTGAGCGCCCGATCGTGCTGCGCTGCCTCGGCGGTGGCGCATCTGGTGCAAGATGGCCAGATATGACGATTCCGGTTGCTCACTCCGTGGTCGACACTGAGCGCCTGGCCGCGTCGGCGCAGACGTTGGCGGCGCTCGACGTTCGGGTGACGGAGTGCCGGGCGTGTCCGCGGCTGGTCACCTGGCGCGAGCAGGTCGCGGTCCAGAAGCGACGCTCGTTCGCGGACGAGCAGTACTGGGGGCGTCCGGTGGCCTCATTCGGGGTGGACGATCCGCGCCTCCTGATCGTCGGTCTCGCGCCGGCCGCGCACGGCGCGAACCGCACCGGACGGATGTTCACCGGCGACCGTAGCGGCGACTGGCTGTTCGCCTCGCTGTACCGGGTAGGGCTGGCCAATCAACCGACGTCGATCGCCGCCGACGACGGATTGGAACTGCGTGGTGTGCGGATCGCGGCGCCCGTGCACTGCGCGCCACCGGCGAACAAGCCGACCACCGAGGAGTGGGACACCTGCCGGCCGTGGCTGGTCCGCGAGATCGAACTGCTCTGGCCGCAGTTGCGCGCCGTGGTGGTGCTCGGCGGCTTCGGCTGGACGTCGCTGTGGCCGACGCTGCGCGCCGCCGGGATCGACACCCCTGCAAGGGTGCCGAAGTTCGCGCATGGCGCCGAGGCCGAGGCGGACGGTCGCACCGTGCTCGGCTGTTTTCACGTCAGCCAGCAGAACACGTTTACCGGCCGTCTCACCGAGCCGATGTTGGACGCCGTCCTGGCCCGAGCCGCGCACCTTGCCGACCTCGCATGAGGTAGTCGTACATCACGTTGCGGACGCAGATTTCGCTCATGGAAGAGGAGCGACGAGCGCTCGACAGTGAAGCTGCTCGCACCGGTCGATCGATCTCAGCTCTCGTCCGGGCCGCGGTGGAGACTGTTTATGGCACCCTACGTTCGGCTGATGAGGATCTTGCGCGGATGCATCAGGCTTTCGGAGCTTGG
>JBDTDN010000044.1:0-3229 GCA_039923055.1 Jatrophihabitantaceae bacterium | reverse complement strand
GCACGAGGTGGCCGCGTCGGTGCTCGAGTCGCTACCCCTGCTCGGCCGCGCAGGCGTCCAGATCCGCGCCGAGAGCTTTTGGCACGATGCGTCCGTGCGCTTGGAGTACGGACACCAGGACGTCGATGCCTATCTGAGTTGGCTGGACGCCGGTGCGATGCGGCGTGAGGTGCTGGTGCCGCTGGGCCCGGACGGCTCCGGTGCCTACCTGCCGTCGCTACGGGATCCGGCGACCAACCGCGCGACCCGCGAACCGACTCGGGTTGCCGGACCGGGCACTATCGTGATCGTCAGCGGCTGTTTTCTGCTCGGGCGGGGTCTGCCGTTCGACGTGACGGTCCACCTGGCGATGTCCACTGCCGCTCGGGCCCGCCGGACCCCAAGCCAGAACGCCTGGGTGCTGCCTGCCTTCGACCGGTACGACTCCGAAACCCGTCCCGAGGAACTGGCCGACATCGCGGTGCGGACGAACGACCCGAAGCACCCTGCCATCCGAATCGATTAGCCAAGCACATGGTTCGGCCATCGAACCACCTGTTACGGTGGACGACATGCCTGCCGCACCCTCTCCGGTAGTCGAGACCGTCCGCGCTCTCGCGCGGCTGGCGCGTCTGATTGAGCGCAGCACAGGTGAGCTGAGTCTGGCGCACTACCGCGTACTGTCGGCCGTCGCCGGTGGGGACGAGCGCGCATCACGGATGGCAACCCGGCTGGCGCTGGGCAAACCCGCGATCAGCGCTGCCGTCGAGGCCTTGTGCCAACGCGGCCTGTTGATCCGCGAGGACGTCGAGGGCGACCAGCGCGCGACCAGCCTGCGTATTACCGACGAGGGGGCTGCGATTCTGATTACCGTCGAAGGCGCGATGGTGCACCTGCTGAGCGCGGTCATCGATCACACGCCCGACCCCGCGGGGGTATTGGGCTCACTCACCCAACTCGGCGCGGCACTGGACAAGGTCGCCGACGAACGGCCCGCGGCCCGCACCAGACCAACCTCTGCCGGAGCCGCTGGGTGAGCAAACAGCAACCGCCAGGCTGGATCCGCCGACTGTGGACGTATCTGATGCGCCACCGCCGCAACGTCGTCCTCGCCCTGGCCGCATCGGTGCTGGGCAGCGCCTGCCAGACCGTCGTCCCGCTGATCGCCCGCCAGATCGTCGACAAGGTGATCATCGCGCACACGTCAGCGCTGTGGCCGTGGTTGGTCGGCCTCATCGCGGTTGCCGTGCTGGCCTTTGCGTTGTCCTACATCCGGCGCTACCGGGGTGGGCAGGTGGCGCTGGCCGTCCAGTATGACCTGCGCAACGACATGCACGATCACCTGCAGGCGATGGACCTGGACAGCCTGAGCAAGATGTCCACAGGGCAACTGGTCTCGCGGGCCAACTCGGACTCCACGCTCGTTCAGGGCCTGCTGGGTTTCTTCCCGATCATGAGCGGCAACGTGCTGTTAATGATCTTGTCGCTTATTGTGATGATCATCCTGTCGCCGCTGTTGGCCCTGGTGAGTGTGGTTGTGCTGCCGACGCTGGTCGTCGTGTCCTACCGAATGCGCTGGCAGGTGTTCCCCGCGTCCTGGGACGGCCAGCAGCGCGAGGGCGATGTCGCGCAGATCGTCGACGAAGCAGTCAACGGTGTCCGGGTCGTCAAGGCGTTCGGGCAGGAGGACCGGGAGCTGGGCCGGATCGTCGGTGCTGCCAAGAAGCTCTATGGATCGCGAATGCGTGCGGTCCGACTGCAGGCGCGCTACCAACCGTTGATGCAAACGATCCCGTCGCTGGCGCAGGTTGCGATCCTCGCCTTCGGCGGGTGGATGGCGCTGCACGGCAAGATCTCGATCGGGACGTTCCTGGCGTTCTCCACGTACGTCGCGCAGTTCGTCGCCCCGGCCCGCCAGCTCGCGGGAATCCTCACCGTCGGCCAGCAGGCGCGGGCCGGCGTCGAGCGGATCTTCCAACTTCTCGACCAGCCCCCCGCGATCCTCGATGCCCCCGACGCCGTCGAGCTCGTCGAGGCCCTGGGCGAGGTCACCTTCACCGACGTCCACTTCGCCTACGAGGACGCCGAACCTGTACTTCGGGGAATCGACCTGCACATCGCCGCCGGTGAACGGGTCGCGCTCGTCGGATCCAGTGGCAGCGGTAAGTCCACGATCGCTGCGCTGATCTCCCGCTTCCACGACCCCGACCGTGGCGCGGTGCTCGTCGACGGACACGACGTCCGAACGCTCACACTGCAGTCGCTGCGCCGTCGTGTCGCGGTGGCCTTCGAGGACAGTTTCCTATTCTCGGACACTGTCCGCTCCAATATCGCCTTTGGTCGGCCCGCAGCAACCGACGCCGAAGTCCAGGCTGCCGCCCAGGCCGCTCAGGCGCACGAATTCATCAGCGCACTGCCTCGTGGATACCAGACGACGGTCGGTGAGCGCGGCCTGACGCTCTCGGGCGGCCAGCGCCAGCGCATCGCCCTGGCGCGCGCGATCCTGGCCGATCCCGCAATCCTGATCCTGGACGATGCCACCAGTGCTGTGGACGCCCAGACCGAAGAGCGGATCCACGACGCGCTGCGCGAGGTACTCGCCAACCGGACCACGGTGCTGGTCGCGCATCGGCTCTCCACGCTGCGGCTGGCGGACCGCATCGTCGTGCTCGACAGTGGGGGGGCCCCTAACACCGCTGGAGGAAGGCAGGTGCTCGACCAGGGCACCCACGAACAGTTGCTCAGTACGAGTGGGACGTACCGCAGCCTGCTCTCCGGGCTCGAAGAGGAACTGGCTGAGCAGGTCGGAGACCGGATCGAGGTCCTCGCCGAGATAGCCCCAGTGGGCGTGACGGCGTCGGCGTGGTAGGCCTCGGCCAGCCACACCGTAGGCGCGCGAGTCAGCGTCGGTGCGCCGAGTCTGGGCGCCGGTCTCGGTGGCGGCGGCGCAGGCGGCGGGAGTTGGCGGCTGAACCTCGCCCCGACGCCGGAACTGCTCGCGCGGGTCGATGCACTGCGGCCGATCCGCGATGACGCGGCTGTCGAGCTGGGTCGCGAATCCCGGCACCAGGACCACTTCACCCTGCTCGGGCTGCTGCACGAATTCCGCCGGCCGCTGCTGATCGGCCTGGTGCTGGTCGTACTCGACGCAATCGCCGGGCTGGCCGGCCCGGTGCTGGTCAAGACCGGGATCGACGACGGCGTAGCCAAGGGCTCGGCGTCCGTGCTGTTTGTGGCGTCCGCATTGTTC
>JBDTDN010000043.1:0-11623 GCA_039923055.1 Jatrophihabitantaceae bacterium | reverse complement strand
CGTTTATTTGACCTTCTTCCAGCTCGTGGCCCGGCAGCTACGGGTTGCGTTAGGCGACGCGGTTGCCTACGAATCCGAACGTCGCCGGGCCATCGCATTGACGGAGTTGGACGAGGACAAGTCGCGTTTTTACCAGAACGTCAGCCACGAGTTCCGGACCCCGCTGACACTCATTCTCGGTCCGTTGAGCTCGGTGCTCGAGGACACCGATTCGCAGTTGTCCCCCCGTCATCGGGACAGCCTGCAGACCGCGCGTCGAGCCGGGGTGCGGCTGCGCAAGCTCGTGGACAACCTGCTGGAGTTCTCCCGCGTCGATGCCGACGAGCTACACGCACAGTTCGAGCCGACCGATTTGTCAACGCTGACCGCTGAGCTGGCCAGTATGTTCCGCTCAGTTGTCGAGCGGGCCGGACTGGAATACGTCATCGAGGTGGCCGATCTCGAGAACCCGATCGATGTCGACCGTGAGATGTGGTCGGAGATCGTGCTCAACTTGCTGTCCAACGCGGTCAAGTTCACTCAGCAGGGGAGTATCCGGGTGAGCCTTGCCTCAGCTGGCGACCGGGTTCGGCTCACCGTCTGCGATACGGGGATCGGCATACCCGCCGTCCAGTTGCCGCACATCTTCGAGCGGTTCACCCAGGTGCCTGGGCAGTCCGGTCGCAGTGCGGAGGGCACCGGGATCGGACTGGCACTGGTCGCCGCGTGGGCAGCCGCTCACGGCGGGGAGGCAGAGGCGCAGAGCCGCCCGGGCAAGGGGACGACGCTGACCGTTTGGATACCGAAGTCGGCGTCGGTGGAACGCACGCTCGTCCCAGCGGCAGTGCGAATGGGTGAGGCGGCGACCGGCGCGTATCTCGTCGAGGCCGAGTCCTGGTTACGCCCAGACGCGGTGGCACGGCGAGCCGGATCCGCGGACGCAACGATCGGGCGTCTGCTGCTCGTCGAGGACAACGTTGACATGCGCGCCTACCTGCAACGGCTGCTGACCGACGACGGGTGGGACGTGCAGGCGGTCGACACCGTCGACGCTGCAGTCCAGGTTGACCCGCCGCCGGACATTATCGTCAGCGACATCATGCTGCCCGGCCGCAGCGGGCTTGAACTGGTCCGCATGATGCGGGCCGACCCAGACCTGCGGCGGATTCCGATCATTCTGCTGACCGCGCGCACCGGCTCGGTCTCGGCCGCGGAAGGTCTGCAGTCCGGCGCGGATGACTATGTCGTCAAGCCGTTCGACTCGGCCGAACTGCTCGCCCGGATCCGGGTGCACCATGAACTGGCCACCCTGCGTGAGTTCGCATTGAACCAGGCCGAAGAAAAGGCGACCAACCTACAAGCGGCACTGGCCAGCAACCGCCAGATCGGCATCGCCATGGGTGTGCTGATGATGCAGGGCAAGCTGACCGAAGAGCAGGCCTTCGACCGGCTGCGTGAGGTCAGCCAGCACGAGAATCGCAAACTCCGAGACGTCGCCGATGAGATCGTCCTCACCGGGTCGGTACCCACGCCGAGATCTGCTCGCGACAAACCGTGACCGGCCGAGTGTTTGCGGATCCGCGCCAGCGGGTAGAACAGCGTCATCGATCGCAGCACCTGGCCTAAGCAGCAGGCCCCGCTGGCGCAACTCCGGGCAGGAGCACACCTCGATGTCCACCGCGTTGCAATTGACAGGACAGTACAAGGACGACTATCACCTCGACATCGTCACCGTTCAGAGCGACAGCACTCGGGCAACGTTGCGGGCCCGCGGGACACTCGATTCGGCCAATGCGCCCCTGCTGGCCGAGGTGCTCGCCGGGCACGTCCGGTCGCGGCGGCGCTTCCTGAGGTTGGATGTCAGCGAGCTGTCGATCACCGATACCGATGCGGTGTCAGTCATCGTCCAGGCGCATCAGGCGTTGCTGGCGGTGCGTGGCACCCTCATCCTGACCGGCGTGAGCGATCCGGTGGGCACCATGCTGGCCGGGGCCGGTGTGGACCGGCAGCTGTTCCTCATCCGGCAGATGGCCTCGGAACTGATCGGGCCGAACGACTGAGTCCGGGGGCTGAGCGCCGGGACGACTACTCGGCCAGTCGGACGGATGTCTCGAACTGGAGTGCATGTACGAAGGCCTGAGGCAGGTTGCCGCGCAACTGGTGCTGGTCCGGGTCGAACTCTTCTGAGTAGAGCACGGGCGGACCGCACGCGGCGCTCGTGCGCTCATACCAGCGGGCCGCCTTGACGTCCTCACCCTGCTGATGCGTGGCCAGCGCCATCAGGAAGCCGCAGAACAGGAACGAGCCCTCGGCCTCCGGGAGTGGGCGCTCGTCGTGCCGGAAACGGAAGGCGTAACCGTTGAGGGTCAGCTCCTGCTCGTACCCGCGCAGGGTGGCCACGGTACGCGGGTCCGATGCAGGGAGTGCGCCTCGGATCGGTGGCAGCAGCAACGCGCCGTCCAGAGCGACGTCGTCCGGAGAACGCTGCCAACGCCCGGACGGATGCAGCGCGTGCGCCGCGGTGTTGGCCACGATCCGATCGGCCAGGGCCAGCCAGTCGCCGGCGCGCCCACCAGACGGGCGGGCAGCCGCGATGGCCCGTAGGCCCGCAGCGCAGATCAACCGACTGTGGGTCCAGGCCCGGTTGTCTATCTCCCAGATGCCCGCGTCCACCTCGGTCCAACGGTGGGCTATCGCGTTGATCGCGATCTCGGCCGCCCGCCAGGACTGCTCGTCCAGATGATCGTGCCGGGCCGCGGCGGCGAACAGCAGCAGGCTCTCGCCGAACGTGTCGAGCTGGAACTGCTTATTGACCCAGTTGCCCACCCGGTCGTGGCCGCCTGGGTAGCCGGA
This sequence comes from Jatrophihabitantaceae bacterium, assembly GCA_039923055.1. Classification (GTDB taxonomy): domain Bacteria; phylum Actinomycetota; class Actinomycetes; order Mycobacteriales; family Jatrophihabitantaceae; genus DASXYU01. The sequence continues at coordinate 8,791 of JBDTDN010000043.1, read as the reverse complement.
AAGCTTGAGCTCGCGCTGGTCCGGGACGGTGTCGCCGCTCGCCGTGTAAGCCGGGGCCAAACGGTCCCCGTGCTCGAGCAGCCGGGCGCCCACGAAGCGCACGGCGCGATCGAGCAGTTCGTGCGGGCCGTCGGCCGCGACCGCCTGCCCAGCGAAGCACTGGTCGCGGATCCACACGAACCGGTAGTCGTAGTTACGTCCGGCCGCGGCCCGCTCGGGCAGGCTGGTGGTCGCTGCCGCCACCATGCCACCGCCTGCGGACGTCAGCCCCCGAAGCACGGCATACGACTGCCTGGTCTCCACCGGCGACAGGCAACTGCGCGGGGTCGGCACGGCGTCGTGCCAGGCGTTCTCTGTGGCGCGCCACGCGTCATCCGGCCGAACCGGCTCGTCCGGCAACGCCTGATCGCTGATCTCCAGAACGAGGTCGAGGTGTTCGCCGGCCGGCACGGTCATTTCGACGGACAGGGCATGGTTGCCCGCTGCCCCGGTCGGCTGAGCGGGTCCACCTCCGCTCCAGCGCATCCGCAGATTACCGGTGCGTCCGGTCCAAACCTTGCCCTCGCGCTTGAGCCCGGACAGGGCCCGCTTGCCGAATTCCGCACGCGGCTGAAGGACGATCCGCACACGCGCGTCCCGGTCCACTGCAATCACCCGCCGAAGCAGCACAGCACGGTGCTCCTCGCCCGGGAACGCCAGCGCCTCGCGGCATTCGACGACACTGTCGGCAGTGACCCATCTGCTCCGCCAGATCAATGTGCCGGGCTCGTACGAGCCGCCCCAGACATACCGGTCGACCGGCGTGATCGCGTAACCACCCCGGCCCCCGATCATGCTCGTGAATACCGCGTCGCTGTCCCAGCTCGGCGCGCACATCCAGACGACGTCGCCGCGCGGGCCGACGAGCGCGCCCCGCTCGCCGTCGGCGATCAGGGCATACTCGCGCAGCACATGCGGTTCGATGTCCAGACCGGCCGGTACCGGCTGGCCGCTCACGTACGCACGCCCCGGGCGAGGATCAGGCTCAGCGATCCGCTGATGGTGGCGAGTGTCGCGCTGCTGAACGCCGCGCGCCGGTAGCGCGGCCGCGCCACTGCGAGAGCCACCATCGTCGTGGCATGCAACAGGTCGACCGCACCGACAGCGACGAGCAGGTGGCGGCGGGGCGCGAGTACCAGCGCCACGCCTTGCGCTGTGGAACGGGCGCCGAGCGCGCGAACCAGCACCGTGGCACGCGCGTCGCGCTCAACGGCAACCGCGTGCAGCACCCGTGCCGGCACGGCCACCAGCAGCAGGCCGGTCATGACGTCGAGCGCTGCAACCGGGCGGGCGGCAACGTTCGCCCTCATCGAGCGCGCCTGCCGAGCGCGAACGTGGCCGCGGCGCTGGCGAAGGCGGCCGCGGCGGCAAGCACTCCGTGGTGTTGCGAGGCCCACTGCTGCGGGTCGTGATCGTGCGAGGTCTTGTCGAAGACCCCGTGTGCTCCGAAGTCCGCGCCGGACGGTCCGTCGGCGGGCTCCCACAGGTTAATGGGGGCGTCCGGGTCCTGCTTCTGGTCGGTCTGCTGCGAGCCGAAACCGGTGCGACCGAGGTAGCGGTCCAGCACCCCGGGCGCGATGGCGTTCGCCGCGAGGGTTGCTGCGGTACTCGTGCCAACCCAATACTCCCGACGGCCTGGATGGTCGGCCGCGAAGGTCACGGCGCGGGCGGCAAGTTCGGGCTGGTAGATCGGCGGGACCGGCTGCGCGTGCCTGGGCAACCGGGAGAGCACCCAGGAGAACTGCGGCGTGTTCACCGCGGGCATCTGCACCATCGTCACGCGCACGCCGCTCTTCTCGTGCAGCAGTTCGCAGCGCAACGCCTCGTTGAAGCCCTGGATCGCGTGCTTCGCGCCGCAGTACGCGGACTGCAGCGGGATGCCCCGGTAGGCCAGCGCGGAACCGACCTGCACGATCACGCCGCGATTGCGTGCCTTCATGCGGGGAAGCACTGCCATCGTGGAGTACACATAGCCGAGATAACTCACTTCCGTGACCCGCTTGTACTCAGCGGCCGTGATCTGGTCGAAGGGCGCGAAGACCGACGTGAACGCGACGTTGACCCACACATCGATCGGCCCGACCTCGGTCTCGATGCGCTCGACCGCTGCGCTGACGGCGTCTGCGTCCGCGACGTCCAGCACGATGGGCACGGCGGTCCCGCCGGACTGCTCGATTTCCTTTACAGCCGCGGTGAGGCCCTTTTCCCCGCGTGCGATGAGGATGACTGTTGCGCCGCGGGCTCCGAAGGCCCGAGCCGTGGCCCGGCCGATCCCGCCACTGGCACCGGTCACGGCGATGATCTGTTCAGTTCCCATGTTTGCCATGTTCTGACCATTCCCGGATCACGGAATAGCTACTCGCGTACCAGGATATCGAGTCGATGTTTTGCCGATCGGCGCAGTGGGAACGGTCCAAACATGACGAAGACAGTTGCTGACGTCCTGCTCACGCGCCTGAGGGAGTGGGGGGTGAAGCAGGTTTTCGGCTACCCGGGCGACGGGATCAACGGCCTGCTGGCCGCGTGGGGGCGTGCGGACAACGACCCGCAGTTCGTCCAGTCCCGGCATGAGGAGATGTCGGCCTTCGAGGCCGTCGGATTCGCGAAGTTCAGCGGCCAGGTCGGCGTCTGCGCCGCCACCAGCGGGCCGGGTGCCATCCATCTGCTCAACGGCCTGTACGACGCCAAGCTCGACCATGTACCGGTCGTGGCGATCGTCGGTCAGACCGAGCGCAGCGCCCTTGGCGGCAGCTATCAGCAGGAGGTCGACCTGCTGACGTTGTTCAAGGACGTCTGCAGCGACTACGTGCAGATGTGTACCGTGCCCGAACAGTTGCCGAACCTGATCGACCGCGCGATCCGGGTCGCGATGACCGAGCACGCACCAACCTGTCTGATCTTCCCCTCCGATGTACTCGAGCTGGCGTATGAGCCGCCGGGCCACGTGTTCAAACAGGTGCCGTCCAGCCTGGGGATGTATCAGCCGACCCCAATGCCGTCCGAAGCAGGGCTGCGTGCAACGGCCGAACTGCTGAACGCCGGTGCCCGGCCCGCGATCCTCATCGGACAAGGCGCGAGAGGCTGCCTCGACGAGCTCACCGAGGTTGCTGACATTCTCGGTGCCGGGGTCGCCAAGGCGTTGCTGGGCAAGGACGTGCTGCCCGACACGCTGCCATGGGTGACCGGGTCGATAGGCCTGCTGGGGACGATGGCAAGTGATCACATGATGAAAGGCTGCGACACCCTGCTCACTGTCGGCTCCAATTTTCCCTACACCCAGTTCCTGCCGGACCTTGACCAGGCGCGTGCGGTCCAGATTGACCGGTCCGGCAAATGGATCGGGATGCGCTACCCGTACGAGGTGAACCTGGTCGGTGATGCCAAGGCGACCCTTCGCGCGCTCATTCCGCTACTGGAGCGCAAGGCAGACCGCTCCTGGCGCGAGGAGATCGAGCACCACGTCCAGCGCTGGTGGACGGTCGCCGAGCGCCGCGCGATGACAGATGCCGAGCCGATCAATCCGATGCGGATCTTCCACGAACTGTCGACACGGCTGCCGGCCAACGCGATCATCGCCGCGGACTCCGGTAGCGCCGCGAACTGGTACGCCCGCCATCTGAAATTCCATGGTGACGTGCGCGGCTCGCTGTCCGGCACGCTCGCCACGATGGGTCCGGGGGTGCCGTACGCAATCGGGGCCAAGTGGGCCTACCCAGATCGTCCCTCGATCGCGTTCTGCGGCGACGGCGCGATGCAGATGAACGGGATGGCCGAGCTGATCACGATCAAACGCTACTGGGAGCAGTGGACCGACCCGCGGCTCATCGTCGCGGTCCTGCACAACAATGACCTGAACCAGGTCACGTGGGAGATGCGCGCGATGGAGGGCGCACCGAAGTTCACCGAGTCGCAAAATCTGCCGGATGTGGACTACGCCGCGTTCGCCCGCAGCATCGGCCTCAAGGGCATCAACGTCGACACCCCCAAACAGATGGGTCCAGCCTGGGAGACCGCGCTCGCCGCCGACCGTCCGGTTGTGTTGGACGTGCGCTGCGACCCGAACGTCCCACCCATCCCTCCACACGCCACCTTCGAACAGGCCAAGGAGCTGGCTTCGGCGCTGATGCACGGCGACGAGGACAGCTGGGGCATTGTCAAGGAGGGCATCAAGCAGAAGGTGCAGCAGTACCTGCCCGGTGAGAAGGACTAGTGATGTCGCTGCTCCGTGATGTCCGCACGGGCCGGTTCGAGCGTTCCCTGTCGGCCCTCACCGCTGCCGGGGCGGCCATCACCGCCGGTGAGATCTATCTGGAACACGACGCGGCGAGCTTCGGCAACAAGATGATGTGGTGGCCGGTCGTGGTGGTTCCGACGGCCATCCCCGCCGGTATTGCAGCCGTCGCCTCCCATCGCGCAGCCAAGACGGTTCTACCGTTCGTGTCGGCGGCGATCGTTGTCAACGGGCTGCAGGGCACATACCTGCATCTGCGCGGGATCAAGCAGCGCCCCGGCGGCTGGACCCGGTACAACATCGAAGGCGGCCCACCGGTGTTTGCGCCGTTGCTGGCCTCGTTGGTCGGTGGGATGGGGCTGCTGGCGGCGGTGCTGCGCCGTGAAGACGAGCCGGAAACATGAAGCCCTACCGTCCGCCGTCGCAGCGTGCTGTGACGGCCCAGGAGCATGGCGGGCGCTTCCCGGGGTTCGACGTGCTCGATCAGGTCGAGCACTGGGACCAGGCCACCGCAGGCGTCGTGTTGGAGCGGCTTTCACCCACGACGCAACTCGCGTTCTTCACCAGCGCCGAAGTCTCGGTCGCTCGGCCGCTGCTGGACCTGCTCATGGGCCAGGACGCGGAGCCGCGGATCCCGGTGCTCGAGCTCATCGACACCCGGCTGGCGCGTGGCGAGACCGACGGCTGGCACTACGACGACCTGCCCGAAGACGCCGAGGCGTGGCGGCAGACCCTCAGCTGGCTCGATGCGGACGCACGCGCCGAGCACGCGATGGCCTTTGCCCAGGTCGGTACCGACGCGCAGCGATCTCTGATCCAGGATGTGCAGGACGCGTCCGGGGACAGCGAGCGCTGGCATGCGTATCCGGCGCAGCAGGTGTGGAGCCTGTGGACGCGTTATGCGTGCACGGCGTTCTACTCGCACCCGTGGGCGTGGAACGAGATGGGCTTCGGCGGACCGGCCTACCCGCGCGGTTACCTGAACCTCGGGATCGATCGCCTAGAGCACTGGGAAGTGGCCGATCACGGAGAGCCGGGATGAACGTTCGTACGAGCAGTGGGCCTGAGGTGGATCGATGAATCGCTTTTCCTACCAGGGGTTGCGCGAGCGCAACGAATCGGCCTGGTTGATCCCGAACGACGGCTCGCGGGTGAATCACCAACTGCGGGCGGACATGCGCCGTTACGCCGACGGGGATGAGGTGGACTTGGTGGTCGTGGGTGCCGGGGCCGGAGGTAGCGTCCTCACCCAGCGGTTGACCCGCGCCGGCTGGAAGGTCGTCTGCCTGGACGCCGGCCCGTTCTGGGACCCGGACCGCGACTGGGTCAGCGACGAACGCGGCGCACATGTCCTGTACTGGACCGAGCCGCGGGTGATCGGGGGGGCCGACCCCGTCCCGCTCGGTTCGAACAACTCTGGCCGCGGAGTCGGCGGTTCGATGGTGCACTACGCCGGGTACGTGCCGCGGTTGCATCCCTCGGACTTCGCCACGTTCACCCACAACGGTGTCGGCGCGGACTGGCCCATCTCCTACGGCGACCTGCGCCCGTACTACGAGGCGATCGAAGCCGAGCTTCCGGTTGCAGGTCAAGCGTGGCCATGGGGTGACCCGCACCGCTACGCCCACCATGCCCACCCGGTCAGTGGCAACGGCGAGGTCTTCTTGCGCGGCGCGAAAGCGCTCGGCATCATCGCGCGGGTCGGTCCGGTGGCGATCCCGAACGGCCGTTTCGGCAATCGCCCACATTGCATCTATCGAGGCTTCTGCCTGCAGGGCTGCAAGGTGAACGCGAAGGCCAGCCCGCTGATCACCCACATCCCGGACGCACTCGCGCACGGCGCCGAGATCCGACCCGACAGCCACGTCAGCAAAGTGCTCGTCGACGCGCGGACGAACCGAGCGATCGGCGTCGTCTACCTGCGTGATGGCGTCGAGCATGTCCAGCGGGCCAAGGCCGTCGCGGTCGCCGGCTACTCGATCGAGACACCTCGGCTGCTGATGCTGTCCGCCACCGCCGCGCACGCGGACGGTCTCGGTAACGACCACGACCAACTGGGCCGTTATCTGATGGTCCAGGGCGCGCCGCAGACGGCCGGTCGCTTCGCCCAGGAGATCCGGATGCACAAGGCGCCACCGCCGGAAGTCTCCAGTGAGCAGTTCTACGAGGACGATCCGAGCAAGCCGTACCGTCGCGGTTGGGCCATCCAGAACGTCAGCCCGCTACCGATAACCTGGGCCGAACATGTTGCCGCGCAAGGGTATTGGGGCTCCGAGTTGCGCACGAAGATGCGTGACTACGTGCACTGGGCGACGCTCGGCGCGCTATGTGAGTTCCTGCCGCGGGCGGAGAACCGGGTCACGCTCGCCGAGGAGAAGGACCGGCACGGTCTGCCCGTCGCACACTTCGCCTACAGCCAATGCGACAACGACAAGTTGCTGATGCAGGCCGCACGGAACTCGATGGAGGATATTCTCAAGGCTGCCGGTGCCGAAGACGTCATGACGATCAACCGCAACGCCCACCTCGTCGGCGGCGCAAGGATGGCCACCCGCGCCGAGGACGGCGTCATCGACAGCGAGCACCGGATCTTCGGAGTCGACAACCTCTACGTCGCCGACGGAAGCACGTTGCCGACCCAGGGCTCGGCGAACCCAGCGCTGACGATCATGGCGCTGGCGGCCCGTCTGGCCGACCGGATGATCGTCCACGGGCGGGCGGCGTAGATGCGCATCCAGAGTGTCAACGCGTCCGTCTACCGGTTCCCGACCCCGCAACCGGAGGCGGACGGGACGCTGGAGTGGGACGCGACCACCGCGGTCGTGGTGCAGGTGGCCGCAGACGATGTCGTCGGGCTGGGCTGGACATACAGCACTGCAGCCGCGGCCACGATCATCCGGGACCATCTGGCCGGTGCTGTGATCGGACACGACAGCGACGACATCACCGCCTGCTTCGAGGCAATGCGCCGCGCTGGTCGCAACCTCGGAACGCGCGGACTGGTGATGCAGGCGATCAGCGCCCTCGACATCGCGCTCTGGGACCTCAAGGCGCGGGCGCACGACATGTCGCTCAGTTCCCTGCTCGGCCGGGTTCGGGACACGGTGCCGGTGTACGGCTCGGGCGGGTTCACCACGATGAGCGACGAGCAGTTGCACGAGCAGGTCGACGAATGGCAGGCGATGGGCTGCCGAAGCGTCAAGATCAAGATTGGTGAGGCCTGGGGTTCGCGGATCGAGCACGACCTGGCCCGCGTCAGTCGGCTGCGGCGCTTCGCCGGAGCGGACACCCGACTGATGGTGGATGCCAATGGCGGGTACACCCGCGGCCAGGCCCGCCGGGTGGGGCGAGCGCTGGACGATCTCGGAGTGGTCTGGTTCGAGGAGCCGGTGAGTAGCGACGATGTCGAGGGTCTGGCCGGTCTGCGGGACGCGCTGGACTGCGACGTCACGGCGGGGGAGTACGCGGCCGATCTGTTCGAGGTTGAGCGGCTTACGCGTGTGGTCGACTGCCTGCAACTCGATGCCACCCGCTGCGGTGGCTACACCGGTTTCCTGCACGGCGCCGCCGTCGCCGCCGTGCACAACCTGGACGTGTCCGCGCACTGCGGCCCGGCCCTGCACGTACCCATCGCCGCGGCGGTGGCGAACTTCCGGCACATCGAGTACTTCGCCGATCACGCGCGCCTTGAGCCGCTACTAGTCGAGGGCGTCTCATCCGTCCAGGACGGGGCGCTGACGCCGAATGATTCTGCCGGAAACGGGTACACACTCCGTGCCGACGTTTCTCGTTGGCAGACCGAGTCGAAAGGATGACCAGTTCATGGCAACCTCACGAAAGCTCGCTCCGCGATCGCTCGCCTACACCGTCCCAGGCATGTCGGACAAGGACGCCAAGTCGGTTATCGCGTTGTTGCAGGATCGACTCAACGCACTGAACGACCTCGCGCTGACGCTCAAGCACATCCACTGGAACGTGGTCGGACCGAACTTCATCGCCGTGCACACGATGCTCGACCCGCAGGTCGACGCTGTGCGGCTGATGGTTGACGAGACGGCCGAGCGGATCGCCACGCTCGGTGGCTCGCCGTCCGGGACGCCGGGTGCGATGGTGGCCCAGCGTACCTGGGACGACTACGACCTCGGCCGGGCCGACGCGATCGACCACATGGGAGCGCTGGATGTGGTGTACACCGGCGTGATCCAGGCGCATCGCAAGGGGATCCAAGACACGGAGGAGCCCGACCCGGTAACCCAGGACATGCTGATCGGTCAGTCGACCCAACTGGAGATGTTCCACTGGTTCGTCCGGGCCCATCTGGAGAACGCGTCGGGATCGCTCACGACCGGCAGTGCGCGGACGGAGAAGGCGGCAGCACGCCGTGCCCACCGGTGATACCCGCGGGGTTCTGTTCGATGTAGACGGCACACTGGTCGATACGCCGTACCTGCACGCGGTGACCTGGGCCGAGGCACTGCGCCAGGGTGGCCATGACGTCCCGATGGCCACGGTGCATCGCGC
>JBDTDN010000042.1:0-5635 GCA_039923055.1 Jatrophihabitantaceae bacterium | reverse complement strand
CACTGCCGGCCGTAGCGGATCCGTCGGCCTCGCGCGGGCCACAGCGAACGAGGACATCTGATGACCAACGACAAGATCGACCTCGCCAAGGCTTCGACACCCGAGCCCGGTTCCGGGGACGACGCTCAGTTCGGCGGCTTCTCCCTGGACATCGATCGGCGCACCATCACCGACAGTCTGCGGGGGTACTACAACCGGATCCGTACCGGTGATCCCGGCGCACTACCCTCGATCCTCGGCCTGATCGTGCTAGGCGTCATCTTCAGCCAGGTGAGCTCCCGCTTCCTCGGCAAGGGGAACCTGGGCGACCTACCCGGCCAAGGCGCGTACATCGCCATCATCGCGCTCGGCCTGGTCTTCGTGCTGCTGCTGGGTGAGATCGACCTGTCCGCCGGCACCACCGGTGGCATCTGCGCCGGCTTCGCCGCCCAGGCGATCAACTCCCATGACTTGCACAAGGGCATCGCCAGCCCGCTGTACTGGGCGCTCATCGGTGCCCTGGTTGCCATGTTGCTGCTGGGCATCTGGCTCAAGACCTACTTCGGCGCGGGAATTGTTCTGATCGGTTTGATCATTGTCTTGACCGGCCTGGACAAGCACGTCGTATTCGCACTCCTGCTCGCCATCGGGATCGGAGCCGCGGTCGGCATCTTCACCGGCTGGCTGGTTGCCTCGATCGGGATTCCCAGCTTCGTCGTCACCCTGGCACTGTTCCTGGTATGGCAGGGTGTCCTGCTGTTCGCACTGACGCAGAAGGGCTCGCCCGGTTCGAACCCGATCGGCATCATCCACTACGAGTTCTGGTACGGCCTGGCCCACAACAACATGTCACCGGGGTGGAGTTGGGTCTTCACCATCGTGGTCGCCGGCGGCTACATCCTGTACACCGTTATGAAGTCTCTGCGTGCCCAGGCCAAGCAGCTCGCGGCCGACACGATGGGGCTGGTCCTCACACGCGGCGGCATCATTGCCGTGGTCGCGGTGGTCCTCACCATTTTCGCCAACCAGAACCGCAACGCGAATTCGAATGGAAAAGTGATTTCCGGTCTACCGTGGGCGGCCACCATCCCCATCATGTTGATGATCGCCTGCACCATCGCGCTCACCAAGACGACGTGGGGCCGGCACCTGTTCGCCACCGGCGGCAACGCCGAGGCCGCTCGGCGGGCAGGTATCGACGTCGTACACATCCGAGTCAGCGCGTTCGTGCTCTGTTCCTCGCTGGCCGCGATCGGCGGGGTGTTCCTGTCCTCGCTCACCGGCGGTGCCCAACTCGACCTGGGCGCGGGCAACATCTTGCTGTTCGCGGTCGCCGCCGCAGTCATCGGCGGGACGTCGTTGTTCGGTGGCCGGGGCAAACCCCGCGATGCGATCATCGGCGCCCTGGTCATCGTGATCATCCCGAACGGTCTCGGTCTACGCCCCAGCTTGCCGGCGCAGTACCAGAACGTGATCACCGGCGCGGTCCTGCTCGTCGCCGCCGCCGTCGACGCCCTGTCTCGTCGTAGTTCGCGGACTCGCTGAGCCTCGAGTGAACCAGTCCACGGCGCGCGGACGACCCGGGGCGCGACCGATCCGCCAGGACGACATCCGGCGGCACAACCTGGGGCGACTGCTTGGACAGGTTCACCGGCACGGCGAGTTGACCCGCGCGGACCTGACCCAGCGGCTCAACCTCAGCAGGTCGACCATCGGTGCCTTGGTGGCCGATCTCACCGAACTGGGCCTGCTCGATGAGACCGTCCCGGTTGGCGGCGAGCGGGTCGGTCGGCCCTCACACGTCGTCGGCCCCCGTCCGGACGGCCCTTACGCGATCGCCGTCGACATTGACGTGACGCATGTGAGCACGGCTGCCGTCGGGATCGGCGGGTTCGTGCTTGCCATACATGACGTCCCCACCGGACTGCGATCCAGTTCGCCAGTGACGATCGCCGCCCTGATCGTGTCGGCGTGTGACGAGCTGGCCGCAAAGGTTCCCGACGGCGCATGGCCGATCGGGATCGGCGTCAGCGTGCCCGGCACAGTCACCAGTTCGGACGGCACCGTCGAACTGGCGCCGAACCTCGGTTGGCGCGATGAGCCGTTCGGGCAGCTGCTCGCCGGCCTCGCGCCGCCGAACCTGCCGATCTCCGTCGGTAACGATGCCGACCTGGCCGTCATGGCCGAACACATGCGCGGTGCCGGACGCGGTTGCAACGACCTGATCTACCTGGCCGGGCGGATCGGCGTGGGCGCGGGTGTGATCGCCAACGGGGCACCGTTGCGGGGCTTTATGGGCCACGCTGGCGAGGTCGGGCACAATGTCGTCGATGCCTCCGGGCCGCGCTGCCACTGCGGCCGACGCGGCTGCGTGGAGACGTATATCGGCGACAAGGCACTGTTGAAGCTGGCCGGCCGACGGGTGAGCCCGACCATCGCGCATATGACCGAAGTGTTTGCCGCGGCCGAGTTAGGCGATGTCCGCGCCGCCGCCGCTGTACGCACGGTCGCCGTTGCGTTGGGGCAGACCATCGGCAGCCTGGTGAACATCCTCAACCCGGAGAAGGTGATCCTTGGCGGGTCCCTGGCCGGGGTGTTCGGGTTCGCCCGACCGGAACTGGAGGCAGCGCTGGTCGCGCACACCATGATGACGGACCGTGAAGCCGTGGAACTGTGCGCGCCTGGACTGGGCAATGATTCCACGCTGCTCGGTGCTGCCGAGCTGGCGTTCGCCCGCCTGTTCGCCGATCCGCTGGATCAGTCGTCCCAGTCGTGATCGCCGGTCGTGCCGCCAACAATGGTCCGGGTACCGTCGGTCAGCCTGTGGTGCCGGCGGCCTGCCGCTCGAACTGGGTGCGGTAGAGCTCGGCGTACAAGCCGTCCTGCGCCAACAGTTCCAGGTGGGTACCGCGTTCGACGATCCGGCCCGCGTCGAGCACCAGAACCTGATCGGCATTGATGATCGTCGACAGGCGGTGCGCGATGACCAATGAGGTCCGACCGACGAGCGCCCGCGAAAGCGCGTGCTGCACTGCGACCTCGCTCTCGCTGTCCAGGTGTGCGGTGGCCTCATCCAGAATGACGATCTCTGGGGCCTTCAGCAGCAGTCGGGCGATAGCCAACCGCGCCTTCTCGCCACCGGACAACCGGTACCCGCGATCACCGACAAGTGTGTCCAAGCCGTCAGGCAGGGACGCGACGAGCGGGCCGATCTGGGCATCCTCGATCGCCTGCAGCAGTTCGGCATCGGTGGCCGATGGTTTGGCGTAGCGCAGGTTGCCCCGGATCGTGTCGTGGAACATGTGCGCTTCCTGGCTGACCACGCCGATCCGGTCGTGCAGCGACTGTCCGGTCACCGTGCGGACATCCAGCCCGCCGACCAGAACCCGTCCGGACCGCGCGTCATAGATGCGCGGCACCAACTGGCTGATCGTGGTCTTGCCCGCGCCGGACGGACCGACCAGGGCAATCATCTCGCCCGCCTGCGCGGCGAACGACACACCCCGCAGCACCTCCACGCTGGGTGCGTTGTCCAGCACAGCCACTGCCTCTAACGAGGCGAGCGAGACCTCCTGTGCGGTGGGATAGGAGAATCGGACGTCGTCGAACTGGATCGTCCGGGCGTCGGCGGGCAACTCGACCGCGTCCGGTACATCGGCGATCATCGGCTCCAGATCGAGCACCTCGAAGACGCGATCGAAGCTGACCAAGGCACTCATCACATCCACGCGGGCGTTGGACAGGGCCGTCAACGGGCCGTACAGGCGAGTCAGCAGCAACGCCAGCGTCACGACCGTCCCGGCGGACAACTCACCCTTGATCGCCAGATAGCCGCCCAGGCCGTAGACCAACGCCTGCGCCAGCGATGCGACCAGGCTGAGCGCGACGAAGAATGCCCGGCCGTACATGGCCGAGGTGACACCGATGTCGCGGACCCGGGACGCACGGCGACGGAACGAGGCATCCTCCTCGTCCGGGCGTCCGAACAGCTTGACGAGCAGCGCGCCGGCGACATTGAACCGTTCGGTCATGGTGGCATTCATCGACGCGTTCAGGTTGTAGGACTCGCGGGTGATCGCCTGTAGCCGAGAGCCGATCCGGCGAGCCGGAATCACAAAAACGGGCAGCATCACCAAGGACAGCAGGGTGATCTGCCACGAGAGTGTAAACATCACGCCCGCGGTCAGGACCAGTCCGACGACGTTCGACACCAGCCCGGACAGGGTGGACGTGAACGCCTGTTGCGCTCCCAGCACGTCGCTGTTGACTCGGCTGACCAGCGCACCGGTCTGCGTACGGGTGAAGAACGCCAGCGGCATCCGCTGGATATGGTCGAACACCGACGTGCGCATGTCGTAGATCAGGCCTTCACCGATGCGCGCGGAGTACCAGCGCTGGGCGAAGGACAAGATCGCGTCGAACACGGCCAGGCCAGCGATGATCAACGCAATTTTGACAACGACATGAACGGCCGCGTGACCGGTGATCTGGTTGATCACACGCCCGGCCAGCACCGGCGTCACCACCCCGATGAGCGCATCGGCGATGATGATCAGCAGAAAGATCAGCAGATCACGTCGATAGGGACGAGCGAAACCGAAAACGCGTCGCCACGTCCCGGCTGGGAGTTCTTTGTCCAGAACGGAACTGTCGCGGCTCATCGATCGCATCTGCTGCATGTGCATAGACACGCGCTGACCTCCCCCGCGTCACCCGTCAGATGCAACTGCAACGACGCGGGGGTTGCCTGTGTTCCCGCTGTAGCTACCGCTCAGCGGCCCTGCGGTGAAGTGCCTGTTGAGCGCTGGCCTACTTGGCCTTCGCCTTTGATCGGGTGGCGCCGCCGCGACCGCGGAGATCGACTCCGGACTCGGAAAGAACGCGGTGCACGAATCCGTAGGACCGACCGTGCGTATCAGCCAGATCACGGATGCTGCGACCCTTGTCGTACTGCTTCTTCAACTCAGCCGCGAGCTTGTTACGTTCGGCGCCGACAATGCGGGCACCCTTCTTCAATACGGCCATCGTCGTACCCTTCCCCCTTGCTGACAACGGACCCCCGGCCCGCATGGGCTGCATGATGCGGCCAACGGGCAATTGATAGCAGGTGAAGATCAGGATCTGCAAGACAATCGTGGCGAATGCGTGCCGGTGAGCTTGCTATGAAGTGGACACAACCAGCGATTACGGTAGAAAACGATCACAAGGCGTCGATCGCGTGCAAGGTGGACCGATCACGCAAGCGAGATCAGATCCGCAAGCTCCGGACTCCAACTGTCCTCGATACCGTCCGGAAGCAGGATGACCTTGTCCGGTGACAGTGCCTCGACCGCGCCCTCGTCGTGCGTCACCAATACGATCGCCCCGGCGTAGGTGTGCAGGGCGTCCAGGACCTGACCGCGACTGACCGGGTCGAGGTTGTTCGTCGGTTCGTCCAGCAACAGCACATTCGCCGCGCTGGTGACGAGCATCGCCAACGCGAGCCGCGTTTTCTCGCCACCGGAGAGCACGCCGGCGGGCTTGTCGACGTCCTCGCCGGTGAACAGGAACGCGCCAAGGATCTTGCGCAACTCGGTGTCGTTCAGGTCCGACCGACCGACGCTGGACGCCGATGTCCGCATGTTCTCCAGGATCGTCCGGTCGTGGTCCAGGCTCT
>JBDTDN010000041.1:0-3647 GCA_039923055.1 Jatrophihabitantaceae bacterium | reverse complement strand
CGTGTCCATCGCCACCACCGAGGAGCAACGCGCTGCCGCTGACGCGGTACGCGGCTGGGCCGCCCGTACCGATCCGCGCGCGAGTTCGCGCCGCCAGCACGACGCGGCCGACGCAGGGCGAGCGCACTGGGCCGATCTGGTCCGGCTCGGAGTATTTGCAGTCGCGCTGCCCGAGTCGCTCGGGGGAGCCGGCGGGACGGTAGCCGACCTGGCCGTCATGCTCGAACAGTGCGCCACAGAGCTCACGCCTGGCCCCGTCCTGAGCACCGCCCTGGCCGGCCTGCTCTTGGCCGACACCACAGACTCGGCCGAAATGGTGAAGGCCGTCGAGCAAGAACTGCCGATCGCGGTCGCGCTTTCCGCCGCGACGCTCACTGCCACCCGGTCACCGGACCGATCGCTGGTCGTCACGGGAACCGTTCGTCGCGTCCTGGGTGCCGACATCACGACCATGCTGTTGCTCGCCGCCCGAGTGGACGGGACGGACGCATGGTTCCTGCTCGATCCGACCACCTCGTCAGTCACCATCGCAACCCTTGACGCACAGGACTTCTCCCGCACCGTCGCCGACGTCACCCTTGACGCGGTGCACGTTCCTGTCGAGAGCGTCGTGAGCAATCTCAGCACTGCCCGGGTGAGGGAGTTGGCGGTTGTCCTGGGGGTCGCCGAGGCGTCGGGGATCGCCCGGTGGTGCCTACGCACCGCAGTGGACTATGCCAAGGTCCGCGAGCAGTTCGGCAAGCCGATCGGCAGCTTCCAGTCGATCAAGCACCTGTGCGCGGAGATGCTCTGCCGCGCTGAACTGGCCACGGCCACCGCGTGGGACGCCGCCCAGTGCGCCGACGACGACGGGCAACGACCGATCGCGGCGGCAGTAGCAGCGTCGATCGCGCTGGACGCGGCCGTCGAGAACGCGAAGGATTGCATCCAGGTGCTCGGCGGTATCGGTTTCACCTGGGAGCACGACGCACACCTGTATCTGCGCCGCGCGCTCGCCCTGCGGCAGTGGCTCGGCGGCAGTTCGACCTGGCGAAAACGAGCCGCGCAACTGACCCTGGCTGGTGACCGCCGGACTCTGACGTTGGACCTGGACGACGCCGGGGTCGATCGGGACGCCGTACGTAGCACCGCCGAACGTGTAGCAACGCTGCCGGAATCGCAGCGTCGCAGCGCGCTGGTCGAGGCGGGCTGGCTGGCGGCGCACTGGCCGGCGCCGTATGGCCTTTCGGCCAACCCCGTCGAGCAGTTGGTGATCGATCAGGAGTTGGCGCGTGCCGGGGTGAGCAGGCCAGACCTGGTCATCGCCGGCTGGGCGGTCCCGACGATCCTGAAGTACGGCACGCCAGCACAGGTCCAACGGTTCGTCGAACCGACGCTGCGCGGGCAGATCGTGTGGTGTCAGCTGTTCAGCGAGCCAGGTGCCGGTTCGGACCTGGCCTCGCTGCGTACCAGGGCCCAGAAGGTGGACGGGGGCTGGCGGCTGTCCGGGCAGAAGGTGTGGACGTCGATGGCGCAGCGGGCCGACTGGGCGATCTGCCTGGCGCGTACCGATGCCGATGCCCCCAAACACAAGGGGATCAGTTACTTCCTTGTCGACATGCACACAGCTGGTCTGGACATCCGCCCACTGCGTGAGATCACCGGAGAGGCCCTGTTCAACGAGGTGTTCCTGGACGATGTATTCGTTCCGGACGAGATGGTGGTCGGCGAGATCAACGAGGGCTGGAAATTGGCCCGCACAACCCTGGTCAACGAGCGTCTCGCGATGGGCGGTGGATCCAGTATCGGCGACGCCGTCGAGAACCTGGTGGCGCTGGCCCAGGAGCGCGGGTTCACTCATGACGATTGCGTCCTGGAAGACCTCGGCCGACACATCAGCGACGGTCTGGCCGGGTCCGTGCTCGAGCTACGGTCCACGCTCGGCCAGCTCACCGGACAGGACACCTCGGCGCAGTCAAGTGTCCGCAAACTCGTCGGTGTCCGACATCGGCAGGCTGTCGCAGAGGCGGCGCTCGACCTGCTCGGGCCGGACGCACTGGCCGACAGTGCGCAGTTGCATCAGTTCCTGATGACGCGCTGCCTGACGATCGCGGGCGGGACGACGCAGGTCCTGCTCACCGTTGCTGGCGAACGGATCCTGGGACTTCCGCGCGGCTGACGCACACGCCCAGAAACCGTTCGACGGCACGCGTCACGTGCAGCCCGCGTACCGACGGGACGAGGTCGTACGCGTGCTGAGCCCCGGCCAACTCTGCGTAGACAACCGGGTTGTGCGACACCGAGCGCAGCTTCTCGACGAACTCGCGCGCGTCCGGGACCGGAACCAGCGTGTCGTTGCTGCCGTGCAGCACGAAGAACGGCGGCGCATCCGCGGTGATCCGAGACAGCGGCGACGCGGACCGATAGTCGTCGGGGTAGCGGGCATCGACAGCCATGATGTAGCGACGTAACAGCGTGTCCGCCCGCCGTTGGGTGTACTTTCGGCCGCTCTCGCCCGTGAAGTCGTACATCCCGTAATGCGGCACGCACGCCTGGACGGAAGTGTCGACGCCCTCGAAACCGGGTTGCAGACTCTTGTCGTCCGGTGTGAGGGCGACCATCGCCGCGAGGTGTCCGCCTGCCGAGCCACCGGTCACCGCGAGGAAGGACGGATCGCCGCCGTACTCGACGGCGTGCTTGCGGATCCAGCCGATCGCACGCTTGATCGCGATCAGGTGTGCCGGCCACCGGTTCCTGGGGGAAAGTGGGTAGTTCACCGCAACGCAGACCCAGCCCCGCGCGGCCATGTGCATCATCAGCGGAATGCCCTGTTGTTCCTTCTGGCCGATGACCCAGCCACCGCCGTGGATCTGCAGCAGGACCGGCGCGCCCGGCGGAGTGTCGCGATGGTGGTAGACGTCCAGCTCAAATCGCCGGCCTCCGGGGGCATACGCCAACCGCCGCTTGGCAGTGACGTCCACATTCCGCATCCGGAGCGGGTTGACCAGGCTGCGCCAGGCCAGCATGGCGGCACCCTCGTCGCTGGGTAACTCGGCCGCGTAGTCAACGCCCAACCCGTGTTGCAGTGCGCGCTCGACCTGCTCACCCGCACGGTTTCCGGCCCTGACCTGTGCGACGTATCCGGCCGACGCGAACGCGGCCGCCGCCAACCCGAGCCGATCGCGACGCGTCCAAGCGCCATGTCGAGCCAGGTGCACAGCGGCGTCCGTAATGGTTACCGCGAGCAGGTGCGGCGCAAGTTCCGAGGCGCCCCAGCCGGCGGCGAATGCGGGGATACCGGCGTATTCACCGGGTATCGGATGGATCGCATTGGCGGTCACGGCGAGGTTGACCAACTGGCGGGTGAGGAACCGGTCACTCATGGCTGCGAATCCTAACCGAATCCTGGCGCAAAAGTAGAACGTGTTCTATCTTAGCAAATATGGACCGTCTCAGTGGCTTGGACGCGAGCTTTCTCTACTTCGAGAACTCGGCGCACCTGATGCATGTCTGTGGCCTGATGGTGCTGGAACCGAGCACCGTTCCCGGTGGCTACTCCTTCAGCAAGCTGCGCGAAACAATTCGTACCCGCGTCCAGAACACGCCCACTTTCCGCCGCAAGGTCCACGATCATGTGCTGAATTTGGACCACCCGGTCTGGGTGGATG
>JBDTDN010000040.1:0-2510 GCA_039923055.1 Jatrophihabitantaceae bacterium | reverse complement strand
GCAGCGTACGGGAGCGGAATCGATCACCGTCGAGCTTGTCCCACGGGTTGCGCTGCTCGGACAGGCCGATGAATCCGGCGGCGAGCGCCTTCTCCAGCATCGACTCCATCTGCTGCATTTCGCTTCTGCTCGGACGGACGCTGCGTTGGGTGGAGCGGTCCAGACCCATGACCGCGGCGCGGGCGTCCGAATGACCCAAGAACGTCGTGACGTTGGGACCGAGCGGCAGGTTCTCGAGCGCTTGGATGTACTCCGCCGCGTTCGACCAGGTCTTCGTGTCGTTGAGCACCCGCAGGACGTGCTCGTGGGGGACTGCCTCCACCCGGCTGAACATGTCGGCCGCGTCTTCGATTTCGCAGTGGACGGTTCCGAGCGAACAGGAGCCGAACACGACGGTCGTGACACCGTGCCGGACCGACTCGCCTAACCCTGGCGCACCTAGCACCTCGGCGTCGTAGTGCGTGTGGATGTCGACGAATCCCGGCACCACCCACTGCCCGCTCGCCTCGATCACCTGCGGACAGCCGCCGTCCGGGAGGGCCGTTGCCGAGATCGCGACGACCCTCCCGCCGGCGATACCGAGATCACGCACTGCCGACGGAGCGCCCGTTCCGTCGAACCATCGAGCACCGCGGACGATCACGTCATATGCCGTTGCCATGTCTAGATAGAAACCGATCGGTCGCTATCTGTCAATCGTGTCAGCAATTCAGGTGCGCTTCGCTGGCACCTCCGTGGGGTAGAAAATTTGACCGATCTGCCCGGCCGGGGGTGATGGTCGCTTGGGCTCTGGTGCGTTCTCGTTGCCGGGCGCAGGCTTTCAGGTGTGTGTTGCGGTGACCCCGATTCGACTGTGGTGCCAGTGAGCCTGCGAGTCAGCATGGTGGCGGAGGGCACGATCTTCGTCCGCGGGAACCGTGGAGTGTCGCCTTCGAGCACGTGTAGGAGAGTCCTGTTTCACCCGCCCTCCCCGCAACGCACTTCATCAACTCGAGCCCGGTACGGGCTCGTGACTGCGAGAGGGTGATCGGTGATGGAAGTAGTGCACCCGCGTTGCGCGGGAATCGACATCTCCAAGAAGGACGCGAAGGTGTGCGTCCGGATCCAGGGCCACGGTAGCCGGGCCACGACCGCGACGGTGAGCACGTGGGGGGCGATGAGCAACCAGATCCTGGCGTTGCGTGAGCACCTGCTCGCGCAGAAGGTCACCTGTGTGGTGATGGAAGCAACCAGCGACTACTGGAAGCCGTTCTTCTACCTGCTCGAGGATGTGCTGCCGGTGATGCTGGTCAACGCCCACCACGCGAAGAACATGCCCGGTCGCAAAAGCGACGTGTCCGATTCTGCCTGGCTGGCGGACCTGGGCGCGCACGGGTTGCTGCGCGGATCGCTGGTCCCGCCGCCCCCGATCCGGCGGCTGCGTGATCTGACCCGGGCGCGTACTGCCCTGACCCGTGACCGTGGGCGGCAGGTGCAACGAATCGAAAAAGTCTTGGAAGACAGCGGGATCAAGCTGTCCTCGGTGGCCACCGACATCATGGGCGTCTCCGGGCGGGCGATGCTGGCCGCCCTGATCGACGGACAGGACGACCCGGCTGCGATCGCCGAACTGGCCCAGCGCAGGATGCGTTCGAAGATCCCGATGCTGACCGAGGCGTTGACCGGCCGGTTCACTGCCCACCACGGATTCTTGATCAGAATGCACCTGACCCTGATCGACCAGTACAGCCAGGCGCTGACCGAACTCGATGCCAGGATCGAGGAGGCGATCCAACCTTTAGCCGCCGCCCGGGAGCTACTGGTGAGCATCCCGGGAATCTCCACCACCGTCGCTGAGGTGTTCCTGGCCGAAACCGGCGGCGACATGAGCATGTTCCCAACCGCCGGGCATCTGGCCTCATGGGCCGGTACCGCACCCGGATCCAACGAATCAGCCGGCCGGGTGAAGTCGACCAAGGCCCGGCCCGGCAACCGCTACCTCAAAGGCGCCCTGGGCACCTCGGCGCTGGCCGCGTCCCGATCGAAGAACACCTATTACTCGGCCAAGTACCGGCGGATCGCCTCACGGCGCGGACCGAACCGAGCGCTCGTTGCGCTCCAACATTCGATGCTGACCGCAGCCTGGAACATGCTCACCAACGGTGACCTCTACCAAGACCCCGGCGCCGACTACTTCAGCGCCCGCCACCCCGCCAGAACGAAAGCACGCGCGATCAGCCAACTCGAAGCCCTCGGCTTCCACGTCAGCCTGCAGCCACTCGCCGACACCGCCTAACGGACACCGACGAGCCACCCCCACTGTGCTCACCACGGTTGTGGTCACCTAATTTTCGTAGGAGTCGGATGCTGAGTGACTAACTGAGTGACAACCAACCCGTACCGACCCGGACTTCCACGTGCTCACATGGACCCGTCCCGTCAGGAAACGTGGCCGACAGCCTGCAGGTCCGAGGCCATGTTCTGCTTTGGGACAAAGTGGCCGCGAGGACTAGTCGTAGAGATGAGGGCGG
>JBDTDN010000039.1:0-4610 GCA_039923055.1 Jatrophihabitantaceae bacterium | reverse complement strand
TCAGTCGAGGCAAACCCGGCATGGCGCGCAACTGTGCAGTCCAGACTGGATGAGGCCGGCCTGAACAACGTCGACCTCCACTTCGTCGGCGCTGAGACGCTCGGCTACGAATCACCTGAACACCGTGACGCGTACGTCAACGTCCGCCCAGACCTTGAGCCCGAATCGCTCGACTTGGTGTTCGTCGACGGTTCATACCGTGCCGCCGCCGCCCTTCGAGGCATCAACCTGTTGAAGCCGAGCGGACTGTTCGTCCTCGACAACGTGAACATCTACCTCCCTGCTCCGACGCGCACGCCATGGCGAGTGAGCAAGCCGGCCTCGCCGCAGTGGGCCACGTTCCTCGATCGCGTCCACGGCTGGCGCCGGATCTGGACCACGGACGGGACCTCTGACACCGCTATGTGGTTCAAGCCTTAAGCGCCACTACACACGCGATGTTCGCCGAAGCGCGCCGGTCACCGGAGCCCGGCCGCCGGACCATTAACATTCGCAGCTGGCGTGATTCTTCGGATGGCCTTGCCCGTGCGTGCGCTAATGTGCATGCGATGGGATCGACACAGAAAGACGACGTCACGGCGTTCGGATCCGCACACACCTTCAGCGAGTTGGTGTTCTCAGATCTGCTGCGCTACCGCGACGAAAACCCCAGCTGGGTGCGCGTCCTGCTGCGATGCTTGGTGCTTCCGGGGATGATTGCCTCGGTCATCCTGCGTGCCCAGCAATGTCTGTACCGCTCCGGCCACGTCAAGCTGGCGAACATCATGCGAACGGTCGGCCTCGTGCTCGTTAGTGCCGACTTCGTGCCGGGCATGCAGGTCGGTGCGGGCTTGCTGATGCCGCATCCGATCGGCGTAATCATCGGCAACGGTCTGAAGATCGGGAACAACGTCACGTTCGGGGGCGGCGTCACCGCCGGTGTGAAACAGCCGGATGGCAATCCTGAACAGGAGTTCCCCACCATCTGTGACGGCGCAATCATCTTGGCGAACGCCGTCCTCGTCGGCGGGGTGCGGATCGGCGCGCACGCCCAGGTCGGAGCGAACTCCGTCGTTCTGTCCGACGTCCCCGATTACGCAGTCGTGTTCGGTATACCCGCTCGAAAGATCGCCGTCCGCGAGGAGAACCCCAACCTGATGCGAGGCGTCTGAGGTGCAGCAGCTGCAGCAGGTACGACGGCTGGTTCCGGCCCGCTACATCCCGGCGCTGGTCCGCTGGCGCTTGGATAAGATCTGGACAGACCTGGAATTCCGTCGCACGCAGGAAGAACAGATGCGGTTCCTGCTCGAACACACCGAGCGGGCCGCCGAGATTCCCGAACTCGCCCACGCGTATGCCGAACAAATGATGCTGCGCGCATATCTGCGCTGGCATCCTCGGGCGATCAGTCGGCAGCGTGTGCGCGGCATCGAATGGCTGACGACCCGCCGCGACGCATCCCGCAGTATCCTCGTCAGCTTCACCCATCACCATCGGTATGAAGGCCTGTGGCCGTCGCTGTCTCGTGCTGGTGCCCCGTGCAAGGTGCTGGTCACGCCGGAGATCACCAAGCCTGAAGCCGGGATTGCGTTCCAGCAGCATCTTCGGGTCGCGGGTCGCGGCTCGGAGATCGTGCTGGCCGAAGGGGGTACCGAAGCGATCGCCGAAATGCTGCAGCCGGGCGTCCGGCTCGCGATGGCCCCGGACTTCCCGGGAAGGACGCCGGTGACATTCCTTGGCCGCCCGGTGCTCGGCTCGTTCGGGACGGCACGGATCGCGACGATGACCAACAGTCAGGTCGTCCTAGTCACCGTCCGGCGCGACGAGGCCGGGCCGTACGTCCGGGTCCACGAGCCGCTGGAACCGGCGGAATACGCCGATCCCGGCGATTTGCTGGCGGACATTCTGCAGCGCCACGGCGAGGCGATCCTGGCCTGGCCCGAGGCACTCGAGGCGCCCACCGCCCGCTTCGCGACTGTCGAGCCATAGCGCGAGACCCTGTTAGGCTCCGCCGGTGCAAGCGGCTCAGATGGCAACAGTTGCGATGATCCAAGGGGTCTCGCTGGTCCGGAGGGCAATCCCAGTACAGGCTCTGCCCGCACTCGTTCGATGGCGCACAAACAAACTTTGGGCCGATCCGGAGTATGTGCGAGGCCAGCAGGAACAGATGCGGTTTCTGCTGGATCACACCGAACGCGCGCCGGAGATCCCCGCACTTGCGCGCGGCTATTCCGAGCAGATGATGCTGCGCGCATATCTGCGCTGGCACCGCCATTCGATCACGCGCCAACGGGTCCGTGGCATCGAGTGGTTGACAACCCGCCGGGACCAGAGTCGCGGCGTCGTACTCAGCTTCATGCATCACAACCGGTACGACGGCCTGTTCGCCTCGCTGGCTCGAGTTGGCGCACCGTGTCTCGTGCTTACTGCGCCTGAGGTCCTACGGCCGGATACCGATCCCGCACTGAAACAGCACGTCCGGGTGGTGGGCCACCTCGGGCAGGTCATGGCCGCAACCGGTGGCACCGAGGCGATCGCCGAAATGCTGCGGCCGGGCGTTACTCTCGCGATCGCCTCGGACGTTCCCGGTCACACGCCAGTGACGTTCCTCGGGCGCCGCGTCTTGGCCTCGTTTGGAGCGGCCCGCATAGCGACGCTGACGAACAGCCCGGTCGTGCTGGTCACGGTACGGCGCGATGCGCGAGGCAGCTACCTTCAACTTGAACAACCGCTGGAGCCGAAGGACTTCGCCAGCCCAGGAGAGTTGCTGGATGAGATGCTGAACCGCCACAGCGAGGCCGTCCTCGACTGGCCCGAGGCATTGGATGTTCCCACCGCAAGGTGGGGCATCGTCGAGCACTGACTGGCGCTACCTCGCGGTTCTGAAGTCGCACAGTAGGGGTCGCCGCGTTAGGCTCCGCCGATGCGAACGGCCAAACTGGCGGCCACGGTGACGCTCCGGGGCAGCTCATTGATACGTCGCGCGATCCCCGTGGGTGCCCTGCCTGCACTGGCGCGGTGGCGTACCGCGAAGCTCTGGACCGACCCGGAGTACGTGCGGGGCGAGCAGAACGAGATGCGGTTCCTGCTCCAACACACCGAACGAGCGCCTGAGATCCCGCAACTCGCCCGCAAATACTCCGAACAGATGGTGCTTCGTGCATATGTGCGGTGGCATCCGCGCGCGATCACCCACCAGCGGATCCAGGGCATCGAATGGTTGACGACCCGGCGTGATCAAAGCCGCGCCGTGGTGCTCAGCTTTCTTCATCATCATCGCTACGAGGGCATGTTCGGGTCGTTGGCACGTGCAGGGGCACCGTGCTCTGTCCTGACACTTCCGGCTGGTTTGCATCCAAGCGCCGACGCGTGGCTCGCGCAGCAGGTGCGGCTGTTCGCCATGGGCGGCCCGGTCATCCCCGCCTCAGGTGGCACCGAAGCACTCGCGGCGCTGGTGCGCCCGGGACTGACGCTGGCGATCGCCTCGGACGTTCCGGGCCACACACCGGTGACATTCCTCGGGCGCCGCGTACTTGCCTCGTCCGGGGCAGCGCGGATCGCGACGATGACCGATACCCCGGTAATTGTGGCCACCCATCGGCGCGATGAAGTCGGCCCGTACGTCCAGCTCGACGAACCACTCGAACCACGGGACTTCGTCGACTCGGCCGAGCTTCTGGACGAGCTACTGCGCCGACACGCAGAGGCCGTTCTCGCTTGGCCAGAGGCGCTGGACGTTCCGACCTCCCGATGGGGAACTATCGACGGGTGAATACCGGCCCATTCGGGTAATCTTTCGCCCATCAGCCGCTGCTGCTTACGGCGGACATCTGTTGCGCATTGAAACTCTAAGGACATGAGCATGTCGCAGGACGACGTCGAGCAGACGATCCGCGCTTTTTTGATCCGGGTGGACAAGGTGCCGGAGACGGAACTGACTTCTGCCACTGCGCTGTTTGCTGACGGCATCGGCCTGGACTCGCTGGAGACCGCTGAGCTTTCGGCAATGCTCGAGGACGAGTTCGGTACCGACCCGTTCAGCGCCGAGACGATGCCGCAGACCGTGGGCGACATTGTCGCCTTCTACGCTGCAGACACCGCCGGTTCCGACAGCGTCGCCACCCAGTCTTGATAGCGGCTTGATCGAGTTACTTCGTCGCGCGCCCGCCGCGCAGACGGCGATCGTCACCGACGACGGTGAGTGGACGTACGGCGAACTGGTCGCGCGAGCCGAGTCCGTTGCCAACGCCCTGTTACAGCAGGGTATCGGCCGATTTGCGGTCCTCGACCATGACGCGGCCACGGTGGTCGCACTGCTGGCCGGAGCCTCGTTGGGCGGCGTCGAGGCGTGCCAGTTCCCTCCGTCCGCGTCTGACGATTCCACCGAACTCGCCGGACTCGCCGAGCGGTTCGACGAGCGATTGCTCCTCTGTACGCATACCAGGTTGACCACCAAGATGGACGTGCTCGACCCTGCAGATTTGAAAGGTGCCGAAGTCACGGCTCCGATCGACCCGCCGTCCATGCGGCCGCTGTTGATGCTCACCACGGGTACGACCGGCGCGCCGCGTGGCGTCCGCCAGGATTGGAACCGGGTGTTGCGTGCGGTCCGTCGCGTCCAGCCGGCGCCC
>JBDTDN010000038.1:0-4210 GCA_039923055.1 Jatrophihabitantaceae bacterium | reverse complement strand
CACGCACGCGATCATCTCCAACGCCTCGTGCACCACGAACTGTCTCGGTCCGCTC
Organism: Jatrophihabitantaceae bacterium; assembly: GCA_039923055.1. GTDB lineage: Bacteria > Actinomycetota > Actinomycetes > Mycobacteriales > Jatrophihabitantaceae > DASXYU01. Next base: position 4,155 of record JBDTDN010000038.1, on the reverse strand, counting down.
GCCAAGGTCCTGGACGACGCGTTCGGTATCGAGAAGGGGCTGATGACTACGATCCACGCGTACACGCAGGATCAGAACCTGCAGGATGCGCCGCACAAGGATCTGCGCCGTGCCCGTGCGGCGGCGATCAACATCGTCCCCACCTCGACCGGTGCGGCGAAGGCGATCGGGCTGGTGCTGCCGCAACTCAAGGGCAAGCTGGACGGCTTCGCGCTGCGTGTGCCGGTGCCGACAGGTAGCGCGACCGACCTGACCGTGGAACTGCGCACCGAGACGACGCTGGAAGCGGTGAAGGCCGCGTACAAGGCTGCGGCCGAGGGTGAATTGAAGGGCTTTCTCACCTACACCGAGGACCCGATCGTCAGCAGTGACATCGTGACTGACCCGTCCTCGTGCATCTTCGACGCCGGATTGACGAAGGTGCTCAGTGGCAACTCTGGGAGCATCGTGAAGGTCGTCGGCTGGTACGACAACGAGTGGGGCTACTCCAACCGTCTCGCGGATCTGGTCACGCTCGTCGGCGCCTTGCTCTGACGCAGATGCGCACCCTGGAGGACCTGCTCAAGGTTGGTGTGCGGGGACGGCGGGTGCTGGTCCGCTGCGACCTGAACGTGCCGCTGTCGCAGGCGGCGTCACCGGCCGTTACTGATGATGGTCGAATTCGCGCGTCACTGCCCGTGCTGACCGCGCTGCTGGACGCCGGCGCCCGTGTGATCGTGGCCGCGCACCTGGGCCGTCCCCGAGTCACCTTTGATCAGGGCGAGCCCGACCCGAAGGACTCCCTGCGTCCGGTCGCCGACCGGTTGGCGCAGTTGCTCGGCCGCCCGGTGGCGTTCGCTTTGGACACCGTCGGCCCGAGTGCGCGGCTGCTCGCCGACGCCCTCGCCGACGGCGAATTGCTGCTGCTGGAGAACGTCCGCTTCAATACCGCCGAGACGAGCAAGGACGACGCCGAGCGGGCCTCGTTCGCGCGGGCACTGGCCGAGTTGACCGGCGGCAGCGACAGCGGCGGGGCGTTCGTGCAGGACGCGTTCGGGGCGGTACACCGCAGACACGCGTCGGTCTATGACGTAGCAACGCTGCTGCCGCACTACTGCGGGAACCTGGTCCGCGACGAGTTGGCTGTGCTGACCCAACTCACCAGCGGCCCGGCACGCCCGTACGTGGTCGTGCTCGGCGGGTCCAAGGTCAGCGACAAGCTCGCCGTCATCGAGTCACTGCTGCCCACCGTCGACACGTTGCTCGTCGGCGGCGGAATGTGCTTCACATTCCTGGCAGCCCAGGGGCACGAGGTCGGCGACTCGCTGTTGGAACGGGATCAGATCGATACCTGCCGCACCCTGCTTGCCGGCGCCGCAGATAAGATCGTGCTGCCGATGGACCTCGTGACGGCGACCGAGTTCTCCGCCGACGCGGTCACCACCACGGTCGCCGCCGATGCCATCGTCGCCGGCAGCCAAGGCCTGGACATCGGCCCGCGAACCGTCACGGCGTTCACCGACGTGCTCGCCCACGCGCACACCGTGTTCTGGAACGGCCCCATGGGCGTGTTCGAGTTGGCGCCATTCGCGGCCGGTACCAAAGGTATCGCCGCAGCGGTCTCCGCCGTGGACGGCCTGTCCGTCGTCGGCGGCGGTGACTCCGCGGCCGCAGTGCGTGCGCTCGGACTGGACCTGAACGCGTTCGGGCACATCTCCACCGGTGGTGGCGCATCCCTGGAATTCCTCGAAGGCAAGACGCTCCCCGGCGTCGCCGTACTGGAAGAGGCCTGAGTTGTCCGGACCAAGCCGCAAGCCGCTCATCGCCGGCAACTGGAAGATGAACCTGAATCATCTCGAGGCGATCGCGCTGACGCAGAAGATCGCCTTCAGCCTCTCCGAGCAGGAGTTGGATGCTGTTGACGTCACGGTCATCCCGCCGTTCGTGGACCTGCGCAGCGTGCAGACCCTGGTCGACGGCGACCGGCTGAAACTGACGTACGGCGCGCAGGACATCTCGGTCCATGACTCGGGCGCATACACCGGTGAGGTGTCCGGCACCATGCTGGCGAAACTGGGCTGTACGTTCGTTGTCGTCGGCCACTCCGAGCGTCGTGAGTACCACCACGAGGACGACGCAACAGTCAATGCCAAGGTGATCGCCGCCTTCCGCAACGGTCTGGTCCCGATCGTCTGTGTCGGCGAGACGCTCGAGGTACGGCAGGCACAGCAACAACTGGCGCACTGCTGCGCACAACTGGAGGGGGCACTCGCGTCGATACCTGCCGAACAGGTCGAGACGATCGTCATCGCTTATGAGCCGATCTGGGCGATCGGAACCGGCGAGGTGGCGACACCAGCGGATGCGCAGGACGTCTGCGCGGACCTGCGTGGACAGTTGCGTGAGCTGTACTCCGGCTCCGTCGCGGCTCGTGTCCGCATCCTCTACGGCGGGTCGGTCAAGGCAGCGAACGCGGCAGAGATGCTCGGACAGCGCGACATCGACGGTGCATTGGTGGGCGGCGCGAGCCTGTCTGCCGAGGAGTTTGCGCCGATTTGCAAGGCTGCGGGCGCGCCACCGGCAGAGCCATCGTGAGCTGCCAGGTACTCTTGTTCAGTAACGCCCGCGACCTCGCAATATTTCCCATCAGCTCGCACCAGAGGCAGTGACCATGATTTTGACCTTATCCATCGTGCTGGTTGCCGTCAGCCTGCTTCTCATCGTCCTGGTACTGCTGCATCGCGGTAAAGGCGGCGGCCTGTCCTCGATGCTGGGTGGCTCGTTCTACTCGAGCATGTCCGGATCCTCCGTCGTCGAGCGCAACCTGGACCGCATCACGGTCATCGCCGGGATCGTCTGGTCGATCTGCATCGTCGGGCTCGGCCTGCTGTACAAGAATCTGCCCGGTTAGTAAGCGCATCTAGCGCGGCCGGGATCGGCAAGACGTTCGGATAGATATTCGCGTACTCGAAGGGGACACACGTGGCTGGTGGCAGTGCCATTCGTGGCAGCCGTGTCGGAGCGGGGCCGATGGGGGAGCGCGAGCGCGGTGAGTCGGCGCCGCGACAGGTGGTGTCCTTCTTCTGCGCCAACGGCCACGAGAGCCCACACGCATTCGCGATGGATGCGGTACTCCCGGATACCTGGGACTGCCCGCGCTGCGGCTACCCGGCCGGCCGCCAGTCCGATGCCCCACCGAAGGCGCTTCGCAACGAGCCGTACAAGACGCACCTGGCCTACGTGAAGGAGCGTCGCTCCGAAGAGGACGGGCAGGCGATCTTGGATGAGGCGCTGGCCAAGCTCAAGGCCCGTCGCGGCGAGGTCTAGTTCCCGCTCATCTGCGCCAGTTCGGTCTCTGCCTCGCGATCGATGAGCCACAGCGTGCGCTGTTGACCGCGGGGACCGGCCGATGGCACGTCGGTCCGATCTGCGCCGCTGAGTGCCATCGCCACTGCGTGTGACTTCGCTGTCCCGGATGCAATGAACCAGATCTCGCTGGCGGCGCCCAGCGTGTTGAACGTCAAGGAGATCCGGGTCGGCGGTGGCTTGGGCGAATCGCGCACGCCGATGACGGACGTGTGCTGGTGCTGAAGACTGGGATGGTGCGGGAACAGTGAGGCGCAGTGTCCGTCCGGACCGAGACCCAGCAGGACCACGTCGAACGCTGGGACATCCGCGCCCGGCTCGGCAACCGCGGCCAGTTCTGCGGCGTAAGCGGCTGCGGCTGCGTCCACGTCTTTGCCGTAACTCCCGTCCGAGGCTGGCATGCGGTGTACGTGAGCCGGGTTCAGGGATAGGGCATCCAGCAGCGCGCGGTCAGCGGCGAGATCGTTACGATCCTCCGATCCGGACGGCACGAATCGTTCGTCGCCCCACCACACGTGCACCCGCGACCAGTCGATGTCGTCGCGGTCCTTGGCATCACGCAGGGCACGCATCACCTGTTCGAGGATGCCGCCGCCCGTGATGACCAGGTGCGCGACCGGACGTTCGGACAGAGCGGCCACCAGCGTGCGTACGGATCGCCCGGCGGTTCGCTGTGCGAGCGTGTCCGCCGACACCTCGACGATGACCTCGGGGTCGGCGCCCATCATTGTCAGCCCTCCTGTGCGATGAGCGCCGGGTCGCTCCACACGTGGGTGCGGGTAGCGGGCCTGCTCGTCAGATCGCTCTGCC
>JBDTDN010000037.1:0-3593 GCA_039923055.1 Jatrophihabitantaceae bacterium | reverse complement strand
CGATGGCCTGACGTGGGTACCTCAGCACGTCACTCAGGCCTGGTTCGGCAAGTCGACCACGTCGAGCGCGGACTCCAAGCCAGCGAAGTCCCTGCCGTTTCGGGTCAGCAGCATCAAGCCGTGGCGCGCGGCGGTCGCGGCGATCTGCAAGTCCATGCGGCGCGGCCTCGGGTTGCGCCCGTGCTGGCGGACGAGGGCGGCCAGCACCCCGTAGTACTCAGCGGCTTCCACGTCGAACGACAGCACATCGAACCGGTCCAGGGTCGCCTGAACGCGCCGCCGCCGGTACATCTGCGTGAGCGCGTCTGGCGCAGCGGTCACGCCGTACTGCAGCTCGCCGATCGTCACGGCGGACAACGCGACCTCGTCGGCGACCTCGGCCACGAGCGCGGCCGGGAAGTCGATCACCACCGAGGTGTCCAGAAGTGCGCGTCGCGGCATCCTCGTGGTCACTGGGTCTCCGGGCCGAACGGATCGGCGGGCTCGTCTGGACCGAAAATCTCGTCGGCCGCAGCCAGATCGGCCCGCCACGCCGTCGCATCCGGCGCCGAGTCCGCGGCGAACGCTTCGGCCAGTTCAGAAACTGGCACGAACCGACGCCTCCCAGTGCCCTGCCGATGGGGCACCACATCGGCGACCGCACGGCCGTTGACGGTGACCACGAAGGACTCGCCCTCGGCGACGCGCCGCATGACCGCCGCGTTGTCGTTGCGCAACTCTGACTGACGGATCTCCACGCTCATAGCGTAAGGATAGCGCTTTCGTAGCGTTGAGAGGTTCGTGTCCACGTGTCCGTAGCGCGATCCCCTCCGGATCACGCTGGCGCGACCGTTGGCGGCAGCGCGAGGGCTTCACAACGTTGCGGGCAGGATTTTGACACCCTTCACGGTTCGCAGTCACCGCTTAAACCGGCACGCGTTTCCGTCGACAGCGCGCGGAGCACGAACGTGACTCCCGCACCGGTTGAACGCTCTGGCGAACAATGTTGAATCGTGACACAGTCGCTGAACCCGCACCGCTGTTCTCTGCGCACAGAAGGTGACCGATGGTGACCATGGCCGGCTGCTTCGATGCGGGGCATTCGTAGCGATGCTGATCTTGTCGATGAGCGTGTCGGTGGATGGGTTCATCTCTGACCGCACCGGCTTGTTCGGCTGGTCGGTGCCGAGCGAGGAACAGTTCCGTTTCCATCTCGAACAGACGCGCGAGCTCGGCGCTCATCTTTGCGGGCGCAAGCTCTACGAGACGATGCTGCCGTGGGAGACGGAGCCATCGATGCGCGACAGTGAACTGGGGGCTGCGTTCGCCGACGCGTGGTCCGCCATCCCAAAGGTCGTCTTCAGCCACACGCTCGTCACCGTTGAAGGCAACGCCCGCCTCGCCCAGGCATCGGTGGCCGAGGAGGTCGCTGCGGCGCTCGACGCGAGCGATAAGGATGTCGCGATCGGTGGTGCCGGCCTGGCCGCAGCAGCAATCGAACTAGGCCTCGTCGATGAGATGCGCATGTTTCGCAACCCAATCGTCGTTGGCGCAGGCACCCGTTTCCTGCCGCCAGTCATCGAAGCGATTGAGCTGGATCTGATCGAGACCAGAACGTTCGGCTCGCGCGTGATCTACGAGCGCTACCAACGCGCCTGCGGCCGGTCGCGCTGACACCGTCCACCGAGCGAGCCCGTCATCACCTTGCCTGGCCGCGCACCGACCCGTCGATATCGAGCGCGGTTGGTGGAGTCATTGTGGTGCAGATCCTTCGTTATGCGTGCAGGCGGGCCGACGCCTCCGGAACTAACCATGATCAATTCGCTCTGGGTCACCGGCAGAGTGCCGAGATCCCGTACTCCAGCAAACCGTGTGCAATGCAGCGCCTGCTCAGGTCCGGGATGCCGCTGCGCCCCACAAATAGAACACCATCGGTTGATGGTGCATACCGTAGGGAAGTGCGACGGGAGTGGCAATGCTCACTGTGAAGCGTTTGTCAGAACGTTGTCGGACCGGTCCCTGCTTCAAGATCCGGTTCGCGCTTATGCATTGGACGGCGAGGTAGCTCTTGCCGTGCATCCGCAGCGCCGGACCGGCCGACTCGACGAGAGTGTAGTTGAGCCATTTGTTGCCGTGCCGCCGGCGACGTCACCGGTCTTGGCGGCTTCAGCCCAGGACCAGGACCGCGTCGTCGGCGTAGAAGGCGGTCGTGGTCCGCGCGACGGAGGCAACCGAGGCGAGCAGGTTGAGCGCGGTCGCCCCTGGGCTGCGAGCGACATAGGTGAGCTTGATCTGCTGCCAGTTCGTCGTCAGGGCGAGCGTTGCGGACGCAGAGCCGATCACGGTCGTGCCGCTCAGTTCCGCGAGTTGCAAGGTCAGAGTGGCACCGCTCGTCCCACCCCGCACCCACAAACTCGCAGTGTATGTACCGGCCGCAGTCTTTGCAACGAAGTTCCGCGAGCCCTTCAGGACGCAGGTCTGCGCGCTGGTCCCGGAGTTGGTGAGCTGCGCGCTCGCCAGCCCGCTGTGGGCGATCAGGAACCCGCGGGTCAGCTTCACCGTGCTACTGCCGGTCGTCCAAGTGTTCGTGTTGCTCTCGAATCCGGAGTTGCTGATTAGGTTCGCCTGCGAGATCACCTGTTTGGTCGCCGTGGACGACAAATTCGCCCGGTCCTTGACGGTCAGCGTCAGCGTGAATGTGCCCGTCTTGGTGTACCTGTGCGATGCGGTCGAGGCCGTCGTCGTCAGGGCCGTGGTGCCGTCACCCCAGCTGTAGGTATAGCTGGCGATCGGCGTCGGATCGGTGTCGGTCGATCCGGAGGCGTCGGCCGTCACGGTGAGTGGAGCCAGCCCAGACGACGGTGACACGGCCAATACAGCGTCCGGCGGTGCGTCGGTCGCCACCGTGATCACCTGGGTCGCCGTCGCCTCGATGTTGCCCGCCACATCCCACGATCGATATTTCACCGTCGTCGTCGAATGAACCACGAAGGCGGCCGTATAGGTGGGGCTGCTCAGCGATGGGTCCGAGCCATCGGTGGTGTAGTGCGTGCTGGCCACGCCGGACCCGCCGGCTCCGTCGGTCGAGGTGAGGGAGATACTCGCCGAGTTGAGGTAGCCCGACGACGAGCAGGCGAGGTTGTTGCAGCTGATGCTGCTCGTCGGCGCCCTCGAGTCGATCTGGATCACCTGCGACCGGACCGGCTCGACGTTGCCCGAGTTGTCGACCGAGAAATACTTCACCGTCGACGTCGCGGGGATCGTGATGGCCCCGCCATACACCGCGCTCGACGTCGTCGGTGTGGTGCCGTTCGTGGTGTAGAACGTCTTTGCTACGCCGCTACCACCGAGGTTGTCGGTCGGAGTCAGCGTCGCCTGGACGGTGTTCGTGTACCAGCCGAGCAAGCAGGCGGCGCCGTTGCACGCGACGGTAGTCGCCGGGGCGGTGACGTCCGGCTGACCGTGGCAGCCCGCCGTGCCTGAGTCGGTGAACACTCCCTCATCGGGTACGAACGACCACGCGTACGACCCGGCGTGCAGGGTCATCCTCATGACTCCGTGCGTGGTGTCGTTGATCACCTGACTCGTCGGGAGCTGGGCAGCCGGCGTGTCCA
>JBDTDN010000036.1:0-4991 GCA_039923055.1 Jatrophihabitantaceae bacterium | reverse complement strand
GGTCCGCGCGTTTGCGATTCCCGTCCTCGGGTCGAAGCCACGGGACTGGTGCATCTGGTCGGTCTGGTCGTTCTCGGCCGGGGCATAGCCGTATCCCTTGCGCGTGACGCAGTGCACGATCACCGGGCCATCAAAACGGCGGGCCAGCGCGAACGCGTTCTCCAGCGCCGCGACGTCGTGCCCGTCGACCGGGCCGATGTACTTCAGACCGAGGTCCTCGAACAGGCCCTGTGGCGCCAGCAGGTCCTTGATGCCACGCTTGGCGCCGTGCAGGGCTTCGTACAACGGTTGGCCGACGACAGGCGTGCGTCCCAGTGCGCCCTTCACCCGTCCCAGTGCGCGCTCGTACCCGGGCCTCAGCCGCAGCCCGGCGAGCCGATCTGCCAGTCCCCCGGTGGTCGGTGAATACGAGCGGCCGTTGTCGTTCACGACGATGACCACCGGTCGAGTCGCGCCGGCGATGTTATTCAACGCCTCCCAAGCCATGCCACCGGTGAGTGCGCCGTCACCGACGACTGCCACCACGGGCCGACGCTCACTTCGAACCGCGAAGGCCTTCGCCATCCCGTCGGCGTAGGACAGCGCCGTGGATGCGTGCGAGTTCTCGATCCAGTCGTGCGGGCTCTCGGCCCGGTTCGGATAGCCGGACAGGCCTCCGCTCTGTCGCAGCGTGGACATCTGCCCGGCCCGGCCGGTGAGGATCTTGTGCACGTACGCCTGGTGACCGACGTCGAACAGGATCGGCTCAGTCGGTGAGTCGAACACGCGGTGCAGCGCGATCGTCAGTTCGACGGCCCCAAGGTTGGGGCCCAGGTGCCCGCCGGTGCGCGCCACGGTGGCGACCAACAGGTCCCGAATCTCGGCCGCCAGCAGCGCTAGTTCGTCCGGGTTGAGCGCCCGTACGTCCGCAGGCGAGCCGATTCGATCCAGTACAGGTGTCACAAGTCCGAATCGTACGACCTAACAGGCCTGTGTGTGTGAGGCGCGTCATCCGGTTACCGGTTCGGCAGGTTCGAACAGGGCGATGCATTCGACGTGGTGGGTCATCGGGAAGGCGTCGATGGCCCGCAGCCGCCGCAGCACCCAACCGCGCTCGAAGACGACGGCGGCATCACGGGCCAACGCGGCGGGGTCGCAAGCGACATAACCGATCGCGCGTGGCATCAGGTCCACGAGCGAGTTCATCACCGCACGGCCGGCACCCGCGCGGGGCGGGTCCAGCACGATCAGGTCGGGACGGATATCCAGCGCGGCAAGCAGTTCGGACGTCACCCGGTCCCGACGAGCCTCGGCCCATGGCTGGTCTGCCAGATTGGCGTCGGCGTCGGCGACTGCCTGCGCGGACGACTCGATGCCGACGACCCGGCCGGTGGTACCGACCGCGTCCGCGAGCACCGCGGTCAACGGGCCGGCACCGGCATACAGATCGAGCACATGCTCCCCTGGCCGCGGCAGGAGGAACTCCAGCAGCACCTGCGCGAAACTCTGCAGCGCGGCTGGGTGCACCTGCCAGAATCCAGATGCCGCCACCTGCAGCGGTCGGCCCAGCAGTTCGTGTTGCAGGTGGTCGGGGCCGTCGACGACTTCGATCCGGTCTGGTGGCCGGCGGCCGCGTGCCTGACGGCCTGGCCCAGGGCGATGTGCGAGTACGGCCAGCGTCCCGGCGCCGTCGCGTACCGGCTCGACCCCGGTGAGCCCCGGCCACTGCTGCGCGAGCACGGGGCTGTCACCTACGCCCGGAACGCCGAGGGGGCAGTGGTCCACCGGTTCGATGTGGTGCGAGCGGTGCTGATGCAGCCCGGTCCGACCGTCACTGCCGACGGCGTAGGTGATCCGGGTACGCCAGCCGAGCAGCCCCGATTCCTCCGCGGCGTTCGGGAGCTGCTCCACCTCGGTCAGCAGCGAACTCACGTCCAGCCCGGCCAGCCGACGGAACTGCTCGGTGACCACTGCGTGCTTCAAGACCCGCTGCGCCGGCCCGGATACGTGCTGCCAGTCGCAGCCGCCGCAACGTCCGGGTCCAGCGAACTCGCACGGCGGCACTACCCGGTCCGGCGAGGCCCGCAGTATCTGGACGGCATCTGCCCGGGCGAAGGATCCGCCCCGGTCCTCGGTAATCTGCGCCCGGACCCGCTCGCCGGGCAGGGCGTGCCGGACGAAGATGACACGGCCCTGGTAGCGAGCCACGCAGAATCCGCCGTGCGCCACCGCGCTGACATCAACCTCGATGCAGGTGCCGACCAACATCGCCGACTCACTCACGTGTCGGTGCCAGCTCATCGGATGTGGGATCGGCCGTGGGTGCGTGCCCGATCGGAACGACGGGCGGGCCAGCGACCGGAAGGCTGGAATCCAGCTGCCACGGCACGCTGGTAACCATCACGCCCTGCTGGAACAGCAGACGGGACTTCAGCCGCAGCGCGGATTGATTGTGCAGCACCTGCTCCCACCAGCGACCGACCACGTACTCCGGGATGAACACACTCACGACGTCGTGCGGACGATCGGCACGCAGCTTCTTCACGTAGGCCACGATCGGCTGGGTGATCTCGCGGTACGGCGATTCGATCACGGTCAGCGGTACCGGCAGGTCGTGGCGTTCCCACTCTGCCAGCAACGTCCGAGTGTCCGAGTCCTCGATGTTCACGGTGAGCGCGGTCAGTGTGTCCGGGCGAGTCGCGCGCGCGTAGGCCAGCGCCCGTAGGGTCGGCTTGTGCACCTTGGAGACCAGCACGACGACGTGGTTGCGCGCGGGCAGCACAAGACCGACCTCCTCGCTTGCGAGTTCATCCGCAACACGGGTGTAGTGCTTGTTGATCGCCCGCATGATCGCGTAGAGGATCGGCATCGCGATCAGGACCAGGTACGCGCCCTTGGTGAATTTGGTGACGATCACCACGACCAGGACGACACCGGACAGGCTGGCACCTAACGAGTTGATCACCCGCGACCGCAGGATGCGCCGACGTTCGACCTGATCGCGTTCGCTGCGCAGCGCCCGGTTCCAGTGTCGGACCATCCCGGTCTGCCCCAGCGTGAACGAGGTGAAGACCCCGATGATGTACAGCTGGATGAGCCGGGTGACATCCGCCTTGTAGATGAAGATCAGCAGGCAGGCAACCGCGGCGAGGGCGATGATCCCGTTGCTGTACGCGAGCCGGTCGCCTCGCGTGTTCAGCTGACCGGGCAGGTTCTTGTCCCGTGCCAGGATCGCGCCCAACAGCGGGAACCCGTTGAATGCGGTGTTTGCGGCCAACACCAGGATCAGAGCCGGTCACCGCCACCATGACCACAAAAGCGGGGAGGGCCAGCCGCCAGCCCAGAGCCCGTTCAGCCCGTGCCCGGTCGCTGATGGCCGACTTCTTCTTCTTCTTCTTGGCGTCCACCTGCTTCGGCGGGTCTGTCTGGGCGACGCTCACAGCAAAGCCTCCCCTCTCAAGACGGCGCTGATCAGATCGTCCGCCGCCTGCGGTGTCGTGGCCGGGTCGACCGACGACGGTGGGCTGAAGATGCGCTGCACAGCGCTGGAGATGTCGCCGTAATACTGCGTCAACGGCCGCGGTGCAGCCGCGTCCAAGGACTCGCGAATGAGGATGGACATCGGGAACAACTTCTTGATCTCGGGATCGTCATACACCGTCTTGTCAGCGGCCGGGTTGCCGGTGCCGAGCATGTAGAGCTTCTGGTGCTCCGGGGTCGTGATGCACGCGACCGCATCCCAAGCCGCTTCCTTGTCAGTGCTCGCGGCATTGACGCCGAGCTCGATCCCGCCGAAGGGCGGACGTGACTCCTTGCCGGCAACGGTCTCGGGGTAGCGCGCCCACCCGACGTCATCGATGAAGTTGACGTTCTTGCCGGGCAACGCAGCCCAGACGTAGGGCCAATTCACGAGGAAGCCGCTGGTGCTGTCGTTACTAAAGAGATCCAGTGCAGCGGTCTCGTCGGTGGATCCCATGGCGGGGCCGGCGACACCGCTCTGCGAGACCTTCTGGATGACGTCCGCCGCCTGCTTTCCGGCTTCGCTCGCGAGACCGAACTTCAACTGGTCCCCCGCTGCGCCGGGGTTATCGACGACGTGGCCGCCCGCCCCCTCGATGAGGGCGTTGATCCACACCATGTAGCCCTCATACCGTTTTGCCTGCACACCGATCGTCTTGTTCTCCGACTTGGCTGCGCCGATCAGGTCGTCCCAGCTCACGGGCTTGGTCATGTCGAGCCCGGCCGCCTTGGCCACGGACTTGCGATACCACAGCAACTGAGTGTTGGCCCACATCGGGGCGGCGACGAGCTGGTCCTTCCACGTCGCCGCATCGACCGCCGGCTTGACAGCATTCTTGGTGAGCTCCTCAGCCGAGGCAGCCGGCACCGGGTCGAGGAACCTGGCCGCGGCGAACTCGGCGACGAACACCGGGTCCATCGACATGAGGTCCATGCCGGTGTCCTTGGCCGCCAGGCGACGCAGCAGTTGCTGACGCTGGTCGCTCGCGCTGTTGGGGAGCAACTGGATCTGGATGGAGTACTTGCCGCCTGCGGCATCCGTGCATTCCTTGGCGAGTTGCGCCTGTCCCCCCTTGGTCGGGTCGGAGCCTCCACCATCAGGGTTGATGTACCACGTCAAGACTGGGGGGCCGGCCGGCGCGGACGATCCGCAGGCCGAGAGAAACAGCCCAGATGCGGTCGCCATCGCGACGATTCCGACGAGGCTGGCTCGCGTGCGATTGGAACTGGTCACAAGGACTCCTTCCCGTCGTTTAATGGGTGTGACGGGCGAGTCGTTCCCTCGCAGTCATCGTCGACAGGCACTTTTCTACCGCGCCGACGTGACGCGCGCCACTCCAACACGCGTCGTGATCCAAACGTGTCATAGGCAGGACACAGAGTTGCTCCCGCTGTCGACGGCTGACCTGATCGAACGTCCCCTCTCGGCAGTCACTACGCTGGGAGGGGACGTTCGTATGCCGCCGAGCTCAGCGGCATACGAACTGCGCACT
>JBDTDN010000035.1:0-16256 GCA_039923055.1 Jatrophihabitantaceae bacterium | reverse complement strand
CTTCTCGGCGGCTCGGCGCGTTACCTGCACGACGCGATCGCATCCTGGGGCACGGACGCGGCGGTCGGGTTGTACCGCGCGACGTTGGCTGAGCTGGATCGGCTCAGGGCCGATCTTGGTCCGGACGTCATCCGGCGGGTCGGCTCGATCCGGCTGGCCGGGCTGCCCGGTGAGCCGGAGTCCGACGCGGAACAAGCCGACCGGGCCACAGAGACTGATGACTGCGCCGCGCACGCCGTCGCCCTGCGTTCGCACGGGTTTGCGGTCCAGTCCTACGACGGACCGCTCGGAACGGGGTTGTTCCTGCCGGACGACGCCGCGATGAACCCGGTCCGGCGGGCGATGGGGTTCGCGTCTGCCCTGTCCGACCGGGCATCGCTGTACGAACACACGCGCGTCACACATGTCGATACCGGCCTGGTCGTGACCGACCGCGGCACCATCAGCGCCGGCCTGGTGATCGTCGCCGTCGACGGTCGGTTGGAGCAGTTGTTGCCGCAACTCGCCGGCCGGGTCCGTACTGCGCGCCTGCAGATGCTCGCGACCGAACCCGTCACGCCGCGCCGACTGCCGTGCCCGATCTACGGACGCTGGGGGTATGACTACGCGCAGCAGGATGCAGCCGGGCGGCTGTACGTCGGTGGCGGCCGGGACCGGTTCGTCGATGACGAGTGGACGGACCGAGCCACCCCCACGCTGCCGGTGCAGGCCTACATCGAGCACATCGCCGAACGGATGGCCGGGGGCCCGGTCACAGTCACGCACCGATGGGCCGCCTCGGTCGGCTACACCCCGGACGGGCGTCCGCTGTGCACCGAGGTCGCACCTGACGTAATCGCAATCGGCGGCTACAACGGCACCGGGAACCTGGTCGGTACGGTTGCGGCCCGAGCTGCCGTCGCCTGGGCCCTGGACGGCACTACGCCGTGGCCATACCTCGCACTCTGATCGAATTGTCCTGCTGGGCACCGGTCCGTGATCAGCAACCGGGCACCAGAGAGAAATGGGTGCACGCCGTACGGAAGAATAGGATCGTGACCGCCGTTGAGCCCCGTGCGCTGAGCGTCGCGCTGCGGTCGGCTGGCATCGAGGGCGTCGACGACAGTCGGCGGCGGCGCGCGGAGTACACGACGGACGCGTCCAACTACCGGGTCGTTCCGGCGGTGGTGGTGTTTCCGCAACACGTCGACGAGGTGGCTGCGGCGCTCCGGGTTGCCCGCGAGCTCGGCGTGCCGCTGACCAGCCGTGGCGGCGGCACCTCGACAGCCGGCAATGCGGTTGGCTCGGGCATCGTGTTGGACTTCTCCCGCCACCTCAACCGGGTGCTCGCGATCGACCCGGACGCGCGGACGGCCACTGCCGAGCCGGGGGCGATCCTGGATGACATCACCGCGGCGGCAGCAACGCACGGCCTGCGGTACGGCCCGGACCCGTCCACGCACGCGCGTGCCACCATCGGCGGCTCGCTCGGCAACAATGCCTGCGGTTCGCGCGCGCTCAAGTACGGCCGCACGGCCGACAACGTCGTGTCGCTCGATCTGCTTACGGCACAGGGCGATCGGCTGCAAGGGCGTAGCTTCGGCCGCCAGGGCCTCGCGGCTTTCGGCCCGCTCGGCGTCGCACTGGACGGCATCGTCAACGCGCACCTCGGCTCGATCCGCACCGAGTTCGGCCGGTTCACCCGGCAAATTTCGGGCTACTCGGTCGAGCATCTGCTGCCGGAGAACGGAGCGGACCTGGCGAAGTTCCTGGTAGGCACCGAAGGCACGCTCGGCGTGATCCTCGGTGCGACCGTCCGGCTGGTCGAATCGCCTAAGGCGGTCGCGCTGGCCGTACTCGGCTACCCGGACATGCCGACCGCGGCTGACGCCGTGCCCGGGCTGCTGCCGCACCAACCCGTTGCGCTGGAGGGGATGGACGCTCGGCTCGTCAACGTCGTCCGTACCCGTCGCGGTCCGTCCGCGGTCCCGGATCTGCCGCGCGGAGAGGGCTGGCTGTTCGTCGAGACTGCGGGCGACACCGAGCCCGACGCAATCGCGGCCGCAGAGCGGCTGATCGCCGACGCGAACTGCCTGGACTCCGCGATCGTCACCGGCGCCTCCGCACGGGCCCTGTGGCGCATCCGCGAGGACGGCGCCGGACTGGGCGGCCGCACCGCGGATGGTGCACCGGCCTGGCCGGGGTGGGAGGACGCCGCCGTCCCGCCCGACCGCCTCGGCGCGTACCTGCGAGAGTTCGACGCGCTGCTTCGCGAGCACCAGGTGGACGGCATCACCTACGGTCACTTCGGCGACGGCTGTGTGCATGTCAGGATTGACTTTCCCCTGACCAGCGAACCGAAACGCTTCCGCCAGTTCGTGGTGGAAGCCGCCCAACTCGTTGGTCGACACGGCGGCTCGATGTCCGGCGAGCACGGCGACGGACGCGCCCGCGGCGAGTTGCTGCCGTACATGTATTCGCCTGAGGCGATCGCCATGTTCGGGCAGATCAAGCACGCGTTCGATCCGACCGACGTCCTGAACCCAGGTGTGCTCGTCAATCCCGTACCGCTCGATGCGGACTTGCGGGTGCCGTCGGCCCGCCCGCTGCGCAAGAATCTCGGCTTCGCCTACGCGCACGACAGGGGCGATCTCTCCATGGCGGTGCACCGCTGTGTTGGGGTGGGCAAGTGCCGCGCGGACAACACGGCGGCTGGCGGCGTGATGTGCCCGTCGTACCTGGCCACGCGCGATGAGAAGGACTCCACCCGTGGGCGCTCCCGAGTCCTGCAGGAGTTGGCGTTCGGTGTCTCGCTGGTGGACGGCTTCAAGTCTGACGAGGTTGCCGAGGCGCTGGACCTTTGCCTTTCCTGCAAAGGGTGTTCGGTGGACTGCCCGGCCGGCGTTGATATGGCGACGTACAAGTCGGAGGCGCTCTATCAGCGGTACCGCCGCAGGCTGCGTCCGCCCTCGCACTACGCCCTGGGCTGGCTGCCACGGTGGGCCAGGTTCGCGGCGAAGACACCGAAGCTGGCCAACCGCTCGCTGCGCAGCCCGGCGCTGGCCGCGTTCGCCAAACGGGCCGGGGGGATCGACGCCCGACGGCCGCTGCCCGAGTTCACCACCCAGACGTTCCGCGACTGGTTCGCCACGCATCCCGGGCGGACCGGCGTGTCCGTGCTGCTCTGGGTGGACACGTTCACCAACCACTTCAGCCCCGACGTCGGCAAGGCCGCCGTGCGGGTGCTCGAGGCGGCAGGCTACAGCGTGCAGATCACCGACAAGCCGGTCTGTTGCGGTCTGACCTGGATCTCCACCGGACAGCTGGACGGTGCTCGTAAGAACCTGCGTCGAACCCTGGACGCACTGGATGACGCCGTCCGCAGCGGCACACCGATCGTCGGTCTCGAGCCGTCCTGCACCGCGGTCCTGCGCAACGACGCCGTCGAGTTGTTGCCGGACGATCCGCGGGCGGCACAGGTCCGTGACGCGACCAAGACCCTCGCCGAACTGCTCACTGCCACTGACGGCTGGAGCGCTCCGGATCTCAGCGACGTCAACGCGGTCGCGCAACCGCACTGCCACCAGTACGCCGTGATGGGCTGGGACACCGATGCTGCACTGCTCGCCGGGGCCGGTGCAAGCGTCGAGGCCGTCGGCGGCTGCTGCGGGCTGGCCGGCAACTTCGGTGTTGAGCGTGGCCACTATGAGGTATCGGTGGCGGTGGCCGAGACTGCGCTGTTGCCTGCCGTCCGTAAGGCCTCGCACGATGCGGTCGTCCTAGCCGACGGATTCTCCTGTCGGACCCAACTCGAGCAACTCGGCCGCGTCCACAGCGTCCATCTGGCTGAACTGCTGGCCGAGCACTTGGAGCGGCCATGACCGCGGGCTTCGTGCCACCGCCGTACCCCTACGACCGGCTGGAGGAGATCATCGCGATTGCAGCCGCACACGGCGGCGGTGCGGTCGATCTGTCGATCGGCACGCCGTGCGATCGGCCGCCCGTCGACGTGTTGGCTGCCCTGTCGACCAGCGACGCGGCCCGCGGTTACCCGCCCTCGATCGGTACGCCCGCCTTCCGGCGTGCGGCCGCGGACTGGATCCACCGCCGCCTCGGCGCAACCGTCGACGCCGACACCGAGGTCGCAGCCATCGTCGGTAGCAAGGAGTTCGTGGCGTCCACGCCGCAGTACCTCAAGCTGCGCGACCCGTCCCGCGACACTGTCCTGTACCCGGCGGTCAGCTACCCGACGTACGCCATGGGTGCGATCCTCGCCGGATGCCGCGCCGTCCCGTACCACACACTCAGCGACATCAACGAGGCCGACGCCGAACGGGCGCTGTGCATCTGGGTGAACTCGCCGGGCAACCCCACCGGGGAATTGTTCGACCTGGACACCGCCGCAGCATGGGGCCGGGCCCGCAGCGTCGCGGTGTTGTCGGATGAGTGCTACGCCGAGTTCACCTGGACAGGGAGCCCGACGACGATCCTGCGCAGCGGCACGGCCGGAGTTCTGGCCATCCACTCGCTGTCCAAGCGCGACAACTTCGCCGGTGCCCGGATCGGCTTCTACGCAGGTGACGCCGACCTGGTGCACTATCTGCGCGAGGTCCGCAAGCACGCGGGGCTGATGGCACCCGGTCCGGTCCAGGCCGCCGCCGTCCTCGCGCTCGGCGACGACACGCACGTCGATGCCCAGCGTGCGCGGTACCTGCGCCGTCTGCATCGTTTGCGCGAGCTGCTTCAGACCGCCGGCTACCCAGTCCAACTGCCCGCCGGCGCGTTCTACCTCTGGGCGCCTGCACCGGGCGGCGACTCCTGGGCCGCCGCCCGGGACCTGGCACAACGCGCCGGGATCGTCGTCTCACCCGGCGAGTTCTACGGCCCGCAGTCGACAGGCTGGTTCCGGGTCGCCGCCGTCCAGCCGGACGAGCGCATCGAGTTGGCCGCATCCCGTATCGGTCTCTGACACGGCGCACTGTGTCCGGCAGCACTCTGAGTTTGGGCACGGCCGGACCCGGGTATGGCTTGTCTGTCAGCAGTTACTGCCGATCCCATCGAGAGGGGACGATCAACATGAGCGCGATCGATAAGATCAAGAACACAGTTGAGGATGTCGAGGGCAAGGCCAAGCAGGCATTGGGCAAGGTGGCCGGAGACAAGGACACCGAGAACGAGGGCCGCGCAGACCAGTCCACCGCTGACCTCAAGAACGCCGGCGAGAAGGTCAAGGACGCGTTCAAGCACTGACCCGCACGCTCGGCAACAGCCCCACTGCCCGAACCTGGACCGGTGGGGCTGTTGCTACGTTGTCCGCACTGTCGGCCCAACGAACTGGAGTGCGTGATGACCGAGGAGCTTCGGCCGCAGAAGCGGGGCCGCAAGATCGCGATGACCACCGAGGAGCGCGATGAGTTCCTCGCGACCGAACGCACCTGCCGCGTCGCGTCGGTTGGCACCGACGGCCCGCACGCGACGGCCCTCTGGTTCGGGTGGGACGGCACCTACCTCTGGCTCTACTCGATCACGCGCGCCCAGCGGTGGGCCGACCTGATGAAGGACCCGCGCATCGGGATCGTGATGGACGGCGGGCACGAGTACTTCGATCTGCACGGCGTCGAGATCACCGGCACTGTGGAGGTCGTCGGCGAGGTGCCGCGCACCGGTGAGCCAAATGACGAGCTCGCCGCGATCGAGCGGTTGTTCGGACAGAAGTATATGGGCGGACAGATGTTCCACGACGGCGGGCACGCGTGGCTGAAGGTCACTCCGTCCAAGATCGCCAGCTGGGACTTCCGCAAGCTCGCCGGCCTCTGACCCACCCTGCGGTGATCAGCCGAACTTGACGCCCTGGGCCAAAGGTAGGTCGGTGGAGTAGTTGACGGTGTTGGTCGCACGCCGCATGTACGCCTTCCACGCGTCCGAGCCGGACTCGCGCCCGCCACCGGTCTGCTTCTCGCCGCCGAACGCGCCTCCGATCTCCGCGCCCGACGGGCCGATGTTGACGTTCGCGATGCCGCAGTCCGAGCCGATGGCGGACGTGAACAGCTCGGCCTCCCTGACGTTCAGCGTGAAGATCGAGGACGACAGCCCTTGTGGGACATCGTTGTGCAGCTCCAGAGCCTCCTCGAAACTCTCGTACGTCATCACATAGAGGATCGGGGCGAATGTCTCGGTGTGCACGATCTCGCTCTGCGACGGCATCCGCACGATCGCAGGTTGCACGTAGTACGCATCCGGAGCGTCCGAAACCAGCACGCGCTCGCCACCGACGATCAGCGTGCCACCGTTGGCCTGCGCCTTGTCGAGTGCCGCGGCGTAACCCTCGTAGGACATCTGGTCGACCAGTGGACCGACCAGCGTGATGTCGGACAGTGGCGAACCGATCGTCAGCGTCGAGTACGCGGCCGTCAACCGCGCCACCAGGTCGTCGGCGATCGAGGAGTGCACGATTACCCGACGCAGGCTCGTGCAACGCTGCCCGGCCGTTCCGGCCGCGGAGAACACGATTCCGCGGACCGCCAGATCCAGGTCTGCGGACGGCGCGACGATCGCCGCGTTGTTGCCACCGAGCTCCAGCAGCAGCCGCCCGAACCGACCGGCGACGCGCGGCGCGACGGCGCGCCCCATCCGGGTCGAGCCGGTCGCGCTGATCAGGGCAACCCGCGGGTCGTCCACCAGCGCCTCGCCGACCTGGGCACCGCCGAGTACGAGCGCGGAGATCGCGGCCGGGGCGCCGACACGGTGAGCTGCCTCAGTCATCAAGGCCTGGCAGGCCAGCGCGGTGAGCAGCGTCTTCTCCGACGGCTTCCACACCACGGCGTCGCCGCAGACCACGGCGAGCGCGGTGTTCCAGGACCAGACCGCAACCGGGAAGTTGAAGGCGCTGATGACCCCGACGACACCGAGCGGGTGCCACTGCTCCATCATCCGGTGGCCCGGCCGCTCGGAGGCGATCGTCAGCCCGAACAACTGTCGGGACTGCCCGACCGCCAGGTCGCAGATGTCGATCATCTCCTGCACCTCGCCCAGGCCCTCGGACCGGATCTTGCCGGCTTCGATGCAGACGAGGGCGCCGAGATCGGCCTTGTGTTCGCGGAGCAGTTCGCCGAGCTCGCGCACGAGTTGACCGCGCACGGGGCCCGGCACCGAACGCCAACTTCGATAGGCATCCTGCGCCGCGCCGACGATCGCGGTCACCTCGTCCGGGGTGTGCGCGCTGACGCGGGCCAACTCGCCGCCAGTGATGGGCGAGCGGGCGATCAACGTGCCCTCGGTGGACAAGTCCGTGACGCCCAGGCGCGACAGGATCGCTGTCGTCTCGGCGGTCAGTTCCTCATGGGTGGGGATGGTCGGCATTGCAACACTCCTCATCGTTGCTAACTACAAACAAGTGTAGGTCGTAAGCTGTACTTATGTCTAACGGTGCCGAGCAGATTCTGGACGTCGGGCGGCTGCGGCTGTTGCGCGAGGTCGGCGTACGCGGCACCATCGCCGGCGCGGCGCGATCGTTCGGCCTGACATCCTCGGCGGTGTCACAGCAACTGGCAGTGCTGGAACGCGAGGCCGGCACGGCGCTGATCGACCGGTCCCCGCGCGGGGCGGCACTCACTGGCGCCGGTCACGTCCTTGCTGCCCGAGCCACCGAGGTGCTGGACGTGCTCACCGCTGCGCGGGCCGATCTGGACCAGATCGCCGGGTCGGTCAGCGGGCCGGTGCGGGTTGCGTCCGTCGCCAGCGCAGCCGCCACCTTCGTGTCCGATGCCGTACTCGCGCTGCGCGGGACACATCCGGGTGTCTCGGTCTCGGTCGTCGCTGCCGAGCCGGCGCGCGCGCTGGATCTGCTCGCAGCAGGCGACGTCGATGTCGCGATCGTCGACGAGTACGACTATGTCCCGCTCGCACTGCCCGACTTCGTCGTCGCGACACGACTGTGCGTCGAGTCGTTGGTGCTCGTGGTACCCGCAGGCCAGCCCAGACGGCGGCGCGCGACGCTCGCCGGCCTCGCGGGCGTCGAGTGGGTGCTCCCGCCGGACGACGCCGCGTGCGGGCTGGCGGTGCGGTCAGCGTGCCGGGAGAGCGGATTCGAGCCGTTAGTGCGGTGGGAGACCGACGACATGCTGCTGCTGGCTCGTGCGGTGGCAGCGGGCCACGGCATCTCGGTGCTGCCGCGCAGGTCCGTGGCCGCCGTTGACGGCATCCTCATCCGGCCGCTGCACGAACCACTGATGGAGCGCCGGCTCAGCGCCGTCGCCCGGGCGTCGGTCCTGGGGCGGCCCGTCGTCGCCGCGGTAATCGACGCGCTCACCGACGCCGCCAGATGACACCATCCGTTACATGACTTCGCCCGTCCGCATCACGCGCGTACAGCCATCGGACTGGTCACGGCTGCGCACGATTCGCCTCGCTGCGCTACTGGACACCCCGCGTGCCTTCGGCAGCACCTACGAACGTGAACTGGCATTCGATGAAGCGACCTGGCGTGCTCGTACGACCACGGCCGCGCAGTTCCTGGCTTGTGACGGCGATCAGGTGGTGGGCCTGGCCGGCGGATTGGCCGACAGTGCGGACTGCACGCCCGAGCAACGGTTGCTGGTTTCAGTCTGGGTCGCACCGACCCATCGCGGCCACCGCATCGTTGCTGCGCTGGTCGACGCCGTCGCCGCGTGGGCCCTCACAGACGGCGCCACCTCGTTGCTGCTCGACGTCGCGACCGATAACGAGCCGGCCCTTCACGCCTACGAGCGGCTGGGCTTCGTCGCTACCGGCGTCCGCAAGCCGATGCCCCGCGACGAGATGATCATCGAACAGGCCATGGTCTGCGGGCTGAACGCCCAAGCGCAGGCCGGCCCGCGCCGGTAGCACGAGTCCGCACCGCCGGATTCCTGGGGTCGTGGCGCATGAATATTTTGCGTGTAGCAGGATCAAGGCTTGACGAATGGGAACGACACGCGTGTAATTCCATACGTGTCCTTCCTACGAAACGACACAACCGTAATCTCGAGGAGGAAACCGTGACGGACCTGTCGAGCAACTTGGCTAGCGCCGACCTGTCCGACCTGTTCGGCCTGCCCGAAGAGGCAAGCTGGCAGGAGCGCGCCCTGTGCGCGCAGACGGACCCGGAGGCGTTCTTCCCTGAGAAGGGTGGCTCTACCCGCGAGGCGAAGCGAGTCTGCACCGGTTGCGAGGTGCGCGGCGAGTGCCTGGAATACGCGCTGGGCCACGATGAGCGGTTCGGCATCTGGGGCGGACTCTCCGAGCGCGAACGCCGCCGCCTCAAGCGCGCCGCCAGCTGAGCGACCAGCTAGGAGAGTTCCTTGCCGAGATATTCGGCGGCAAGTTCGGCGACGATAGCGAAGACGACTTCGCCCCGATCGTCCGTCTCGCCGCTGCGGGCCTCGATTGGCCGCCGGTACAGGACGATCACAGGCCCGGGCAGCCCCGGCACGCCGTTACGGTGCAGGCGGCCCAACGGGACCGACCGGTCCGCCACTACCTCTGGATCGAATTCGACGCTCTGGCCCGAAGGGTCCGGTGGCACGTCCTCCACGGCGAACTCGACCCCCGTCAGATCAGCCGTCCAGTGCGCTTCCAACTCCTCCACCGCATCCAGGACCAGATCGTCGAAGGCCTGCGCCCGCGTGCGCGACAACGGGACGTCCGGTGGCGCCATGAGCCCGCGCACGCCGCGTCCCCTCCGATCCCGCCGTGGGCGCGACCGTCGACGCGGTGTGCGGTCCGGACCGGTGCGGCTCACATTCATATTCGGCACCCCGGAAGCCTAGGCTCCGCTCGCGACACGTTCGTCGTCCAAGTGTCCAGAATCGCTTGCAAGGCATGCCAGGGCGATAGGGTCGCGATCGAGCAAGGTCCGACTGGGCCGGGCACGAGAGAACGGTGTGGAGTCGGTCGTGACGCATGCGCGACGCTGTACCCGGACCGGCTGTAGTCGGCCGGCGGTCGCGACGTTGACGTATGCCTATTCCGATCTCACCGCCGTCGTCGGACCGCTCGCCAGTTTCGCCGAGCCCCACTCCTACGACCTGTGCGAGGAACACGCGCTGCGGCTGACGGTCCCGCGTGGCTGGGAAGTCATGCGGCACGTCGGGGATTTCCCGTCACCAATCCCGCACGGCGACGACCTGGAAGCGCTTGCCGATGCAGTGAGGGAAGCCGCTCGCGTAGAACCCTCGACCGCACCCTTCGTCGAAGCGGACGCGACCACCGGTCGCCGCGGACATCTGCGCGTCGTCCCGCCCCCGAGCTGAGCGACCTGCTCGGTAGGCTTGCGGCGTGGACCTGTCGACGATCATCAAGGCTTATGACGTACGTGGTGTAGTTCCCGACCAGCTCGACGAACCGATTGCGCGTGCCATTGGTGCCGCCTTCGTCGATGTGACGGGTGCGGACAAGATCGTTACGGCTCACGACATGCGTGAGACCGGACCCGGACTGGCCCGCGCTTTCGCTGAGGGTGCACTGCACCGCGGTGCATCGGTCGTCGAGGCGGGCCTGGGGTCCACTGACATGCTGTATTTCGCCTCCGGCCATCTCGACCTGCCCGGTGCGATGTTCACTGCGAGCCACAACCCAGCCAAGTACAACGGCATCAAGATGTGTCGGGCCAAGGCGGTGGCCATCGGTCAGGACAGCGGTCTGGCCGAGATCCGTGATCGTGCCGCGTCCTATCTCGCCGACGGACTGCCGCCGGCTGCGGCCGCCGGAACGGTCGAGCAGATTGACCTGCTTACGCCATACGCCCAGTACCTGCGCAATCTGGTCGACCTATCCGGCATCCGGCCGCTGCGTGTGGTCATCGATGCGGGCAACGGAATGGGCGGTTTCACCGCGCCGGCCGTTCTCGGCGACGCCGTGCTGCCCGGCCTGCCGCTGACGATCATCCCGCTGTATTTCGAGCTGGACGGTTCGTTCCCCAACCACGAGGCCAACCCGTTGCAACCGGAGAACCTGGTCGACCTCCAGCGCGCCGTCGTTGCCGAAGGCGCCGATCTCGGGCTGGCGTTCGACGGTGATGCCGACCGGTGCTTCGTCGTGGACGCCGCGGGCGCCGCCGTCACGCCCAGTGCGATCACCGCCCTGGTCGCGGTTCGTGAATTGGCCAAGGCTCCGGGCTCGACCGTCATCCACAACCTGATCACCTCGCACACCGTGCCCGAGGTGATTGCCGAGAACGGTGGAGTCGCGGTGCGTACCCGCGTCGGGCATTCGTTCATCAAGGGCGAGATGGCCAGGACGAACGCAGTGTTCGGCGGCGAGCACTCCGCGCACTATTACTTCCGTGATTTCTGGTTCGCCGATACCGGCATGCTCGCCGCGATGCATGTGCTGGCGGCCTTGGGCTCCCAGTCGGGGACGCTCGCCGAGCTGACCGCTGAGTACAACCGATACGCCGCATCGGGTGAGATCAACTCGACGGTAAAGGATCAGCCGGGACGAGTCGCGGCGATCCGTGCCGCGTTCGCCGATCGGGCCAGCAGCATCGACGAGCTGGACGGGCTGACTGTGGAGCTCGCCACGGGCGGCTGGTTCAACGTCCGGGCGTCCAACACCGAACCGTTACTGCGGCTGAACGTTGAAGCAGCGGACGACACGTCAATGGCCGCGATCCGCGACGAGGCCCTCGCGGTCATCCGCGACTGATGGACGACCGAACAAAGGGAGACCGACGATGAGCCTGGACGCTGACCTGCTGGAACTGTTGGCCTGCCCGAGCGATGACCACGCTCCGCTGCGCGAGGACGTCTTTGATGGCGCCGATGTCTTGGTCTGCTCGCACTGCGCGTCCAGCTTCCCCGTCCAGGACGGGATCCCAGTGCTGTTGCTGGACGAGGCGACGGCCGGCCCGAACGGTCTCGGTAACGCCTCGCGCTGACCCACCGGACCCGTAGCAGGCCGAAGTGCCGACAGACTCCCTGCTCTGGGGTCAAGTACGAGAAGGGTGAGCGCATGGCGTTCGACGAGAGTGTCCTGGACGACGGCGAGCTACTGATCCGACGAGATGAACATCGGCTGCTGTGGTCTCTTGCGACCGCCGGTGCCCAGGTCCGGCGCGCGATCGAACTGCGCGAGGACTTCGGCGTGGATCGGTTGCGCGGTGACCTGCCGCGGGCCCTGCTGGTGGCCACGGATGCCCCGCCATCGACGGCGCTGCGACTGGTCACCCGACTGAGTTGCGAGTCCACGCCCGCGCTCGCGTGGCACGGCGTCGAACTCCCGCGCTGGGCGGGACCGAGCGATGCGTTACTGATCGGCGCCGTTGACGGCCGCCACCCCCGACTGGTCGCGCTCGCCGAACAAGGCACGCGCCGTGGCATGGCGATGGCAGTGGTCGCGCCGACAGGATCGTCGGTAGCAGCGGCCGCGGGCAGGGCGCCGGTACATGAACTGGACGGCGGCTTCGATGTGCGCGCTGCCCGGTGGGCCGTGCTCACTCCGCTGCTCCAGGCTCTGGACGCGCTCGGGGTGCAGAGCCTGCCACCGGAGTTGTTGGCTGGTGTTGCCGACGCACTCGACGAGATGGCCGAGTCTTGCCGACCGTCCGGCGACGCGTTCACCAACCCTGCGAAGGCGCTGGCCATCGAGTTCGCCGATACCCGGCCGTTGATTGCCGGGGCGGGTGCACTCGCCAGCGTCGCGGCCCGGGCGACCGCCGATGCGCTGCAACTTTCGGCCGGCGTTCCCGCCGTCGCCGTCAGCCTGCCGGACGGCGTGGCGCGGGCCGGCGCGCTGCTGCGTGGCGCCGGAACTGGCGGCTCAGCCGATTTCTTTCGGGACCGCGCCGATGAGGAAACGCCATTACGCGCGCGCCTGCTGGTGATCGGCGATGACGGCGACGCGAACGACCCGGCGTTCGGCGATCGTTCTGCGGGGCAGACCCAACTGGACGAGGTCGCCGCCCGCCGCGCTGCGGTGGCGCTGCGCGTGCTCGCCGACGGCCTCGGAGTGCGTGCATCGAGCGTGGACCTCCCCGGTGGTACAGCACTCGCGCGATTCGCTGCGGCGGCGGCCTTCGGGGAGTTCACTGCTGCCTATCTGGGTTTCGGTCTGGGCCTGGACCCCGGCGCCTCCCGCCCCGCCGAACTCGGCGGTTAGCTGGTGAGTACCGGATCGAACAGGGCGATTGTGGCGGCCTTGGGCGCCAACCTCGGCATCGCCGTGATCAAGTTTGGTGCGTTCGCGATCACCGGATCGTCGTCGATGCTGGCCGAAGGCGTGCACTCGGTCGTGGATTCGGGCAACCAGGGCCTGTTGCTCAAGGGCGGTCGCTCTGCCAGGCGTCACGCCACGCCGGAGCACCCATTCGGATTCGGGCGCGACCGGTACGTCTACGGGTTCCTCGTCGCCCTGATGCTGTTCTCCGCCGGTGGACTGTTCGCGCTGTACGAGGGTGTGTCGAAGATCCGCCACCCGCACCACCTCGACTCCCCGATCGTCGCAGTGATCGTGCTGCTCGTCGCGATCGGGCTCGAGTCGTTCTCGCTGCGGACGGCGGTGCACGAGTCCCGTCAGCTCAAGGGCACCGACAGCTGGATCGGATTCATCCGGCACGCGAAGAATCCCGAACTTCCGGTGGTGTTGCTGGAGGACGTTGCCGCGCTCGTCGGGCTGGTGTTCGCCTTCGCCGGCGTCGGATTGTCCTGGGGCACTGGTCGAGCGGTGTGGGATGGCATTGGCACCTGCGCCATCGGCGTCCTGCTGATCTGCGTTGCCGTGGTCCTGGTGGTCGAGACCAAGAGCCTGCTGCTCGGCGAGTCCGCATCACCGGCCGATCTACGCGCGATCGAGCTCGCCCTGCACGGCACGGGTATCAGACGGATCATTCACCTGCGCACGATGCACCTGGGACCGGATGAACTACTGGTCGGTGCCAAGCTGGCAATGCCGGCCGCGCTGACGTTGGTCGACGTGGCCAGCGCGATCGACGAGGCGGAAGCGCGCGTGCGCGAAGCCGTACCGACAGCGCGGGTGATCTATCTCGAGCCGGACCTGGACCGGGCTACTTCGCGTCCGAGCCCATAGGATTTCCTCGTGCCTGTGCCGCCAGTGGTCGCGATCGAAGGCGTGGTCCGTACGTACGCGTGGGGTTCCACGACCGCCATTCAGCGGCTACTGGGGACTGAGCCGGACGGCGTGCCAGCTGCTGAACTCTGGTTCGGCGCCCACCCAGGGGATCCGGCGCTCGTCCCGTCGCTCAACACGACGCTGAGTGCGCTGATAGCCGCGGACCCCGTCGAGACGCTCGGCGCGCGGACGGTCTCGCAGTTCGGGCCACGGCTGCCATTTCTGTTGAAGGTACTTGCCGCGGACAAGGCGCTGTCCATGCAGGTACATCCGACGCTCGCCCAAGCCCAGGCCGGATTCGCGGCCGAGGACGCTGCCGGCATCGCGCGCGACGCTGTGAACCGCAACTACCGCGACGCGAACCACAAACCCGAACTGCTCTGCGCGCTGACGCCGTTCGAGGCGCTCTGCGGCTTCCGGCCGGTGGCAGACACCCTTGCCATGTTGGACGATTGGGCCGTGCCAGAGTTTGCGCCAGTGCGCGAATCGCTTGCTCAGGATGGCCTGCGCGCAGCGTTCACCTACCTGCTGACGCTGGCTGATTCGACGCCGTTGGTAGCCGCGGTCGCAGCTCGCGCCGCTCAGTTCGACCCGTCCTCGCCGTGGGCCGGTCCGGCGCGGGCAGCGGGGTTGGCGGCTGCCGACTTCCCCGGCGACATCGGTGCCGTGCTGTCCCTGCTGCTCAACTACATCGTGCTGCAGCCGGGCGAAGCGACCTACCTCAGCGCCGGCACCGTGCACGCGTACCTGCGCGGTACCGGCGTGGAGATCATGGCGACCAGCGACAACGTCCTGCGCTGCGGCCTGACGCCCAAGCACATCGACGTCCCCGAATTGCTCAAGATCACCAACTTCACCGAACTGGCCGATCCCCGCTGGCCCGATGACGGTGCACCGTTCGGGTTCAGCGCCGACTTCCGGGTGCCTGTGGCCGACTTTGCGCTGCACAGTGCCGACCTGGACGCGTATCGCAAGCCCGCTCAGGACGTCGGTTCATGCGCGACGGGCACCGCGGGGTTGCCGTACCTGGTGCTGTGCGCCTCCGGTTCGGTGCGCGTTGACGTCGATGGCACCACGGTTGATCTCGCGCCCGGGCACGCCGCCTTCGTCCCGGCCCGGGAGCAGGCGTTCACCCTGCGGGGCACCGGCCAGACGTTCCTGGCGACCGTCGGCTGAGTAAGCCGACCGCCGGCCTGCAAATCTGACACGATCGTGGTAGCTTCTTCGGCGATGGCATCGAAGACTATTGCGCAGGCGGCCGAGGCGACCGGGTGGTCGCAGCGGATGCTTCGCTACCTGGAGCAGGCCGGCCTGGTGTCGGCACTGCGGTCTCCAGGTGGTCACCGACACTACGGCCCACGTCAGATCGAACGACTGCAGAAGCTGCGCGAGCTGATCGACGGCCACGATCTCGGCATCACCGACATCGCATTCGAACTGCGGATGCGCACCGATCCGCAGTTGGCCCGGTCCGTTGACGACTGGTTCGGGCCGCTCCACCGCACCGCCGCTCCACCGGAGGCGGACATCTACCGCCGCCTCGCCACGCCCGACCCCACCACCGCACCCTCACCTCAAGGAGAGCACGTGAGCATCACCCTCACCCCCGACGCCGCAGGCAGCGTCACCGACTACAAGGTCGCTGACCTCTCGCTGGCGGCATTCGGTCGCAAGGAGATCGACCTAGCCGAGCACGAGATGCCGGGCCTGATGGCGCTGCGCCGCGAGTTCGGCCCCACCCAACCGCTCAAAGGTAAGAAGATTGCCGGCTCGTTGCACATGACCGTCCAGACGGCCGTGCTCATCGAGACGTTGGCCCATCTCGGCGCGGACGTGCGCTGGGTCAGCTGCAACATCTTCTCCACGCAGGACCACGCCGCCGCAGCCATCGTCGTCGGCAAGAACGGCACCCCCGAGAACCCGCAGGGCATCCCGGTCTACGCCTGGAAAGGCGAGACGCTGGAGGAGTACTGGTGGTGCACCGAGCAGATGCTCACCTGGCCCGACGGCACCGGCCCGGACTCCATCGTCGATGACGGCGGTGACGCCACGCTGCTGATCCACATGGGCACCGAGTACGAGACCGGTGGCGTCGTCCCGCAGGCCGAGGACACCGACTCCGAGGAGTACCAGGTCATCCTCAACCTGCTGCGCCGCTCGATCGTCGACCACCCCGGCCGCTACACCCGCATGGG
>JBDTDN010000034.1:0-11768 GCA_039923055.1 Jatrophihabitantaceae bacterium | reverse complement strand
GCCCGTCTGCCGCTGAGCGCCACGCGCCGTTCTGCGTGGGAGCTATCGGATCTGGCCAAGACGATCGAACGGTATCGCGTCGAGATGGTGCCCACTGGAGCAGACGGGGCGGCCGGTGTCGATCACGGCTGAGAGGCGAGTCGGTCGCCACCGAAGATGGACATCACGTTGGCATGGGTCAGCGTCAGGAACGTGGCACTTGCCTGCACGGTGAGGACGTCGTCCACGGTGATGTCGGCGCTGAGTGTGAGCAGGCGTCCAGATGTGCGATCCAGGCTGGCGCGCACACGTAGCGGTCGGCCCAGCGGTGTAGGGCGCTTGTAGCGCAAAATGAGCTCGGTTGTCATCGCCCCGATGTCTTCGCTGACGGCCGCGTGACCCATCGCGTGATCGAGCAGCAGCGCGAGGATGCCGCCGTGCACCAGGCCGGGTCCACCCTCGTAGACCGGTCCGAGCGTGACGTAGCCGACCGAACCGTCGGCGGTGCTCTCGAAGCTGAGTTGTGGGCCAAACGGATGCGCCGCTCCGCCGACCAGACTCGTCTGGCGGCGGAACTGGGTCAGTTCCAGCGGGTCAACGACGGCCTTCTCGGCCGCCGCGAAATCGGCCGTCATCATCAGCACCGCCTTGGTGCTGCGCTCGAGCAACTCGTTGTCCGCATCGGTGGTGACGACAAGATCGAGCAACTCTCGAAGTGCGGCGCCGAGCCGTGCGCTGGGCGGGACCTGGCTCGCCCCTGGCTGCGTCATCATGCCTCCGACCTGTCAATATTCATAGAACACGTTCTAGATAGTTGTATCCCACAAATCGACGTAGCTATAGCGGAATAGTCCACTAAAACTATAACCTGTTCCACATGGATGAGGACGAGTACGACGTCGTGGTCGTCGGCAGCGGCGCAGCAGGCATGTCCGCTGCCCTTACCGCCGCCAAGCGAGGTCTGCGCACGGTGCTCATCGAGAAGGCGGCCCATTACGGCGGCTCGACCGCGCGTTCCGGCGGCGGCGTATGGATCCCCAACAACGACGCGCTGCGGTCCAGTGGCGTGCCTGACACGCCCGCCGCGGCCCGCGACTACCTGCACAGCATCATCGGCGACGTCGTACCGGCCGAGCGCATCGATGCCTATCTGACGCGTGGCCCGGAGGCGTTGGCGTTCGTCTTTGCGAACACGCCGCTCAAGATGGGTTGGGTGCGCGACTACTCGGACTACTACCCCGAGGCGCCGGGTG
This sequence comes from Jatrophihabitantaceae bacterium, assembly GCA_039923055.1. GTDB lineage: Bacteria > Actinomycetota > Actinomycetes > Mycobacteriales > Jatrophihabitantaceae > DASXYU01. The sequence goes on along the minus strand of JBDTDN010000034.1, from coordinate 10,536 downwards.
GTCGGGTCGGCGGCCGCTCGATCGAACCCAAGCCGTTCAACGGAAAGAAGTTGGGCCAGGACCTGGACACTCTCGAACCGCCGTACGGGAAGGCGCCGCTGAATGTCGCGGTGACCCAGGCCGACTTCCGCTGGGCGACGATGATGATGCGGCACCCGAAGGGCGTCCTACGTGTGCTGCGCATCGGGCTGCGGTGGATCTTCGCGATGACGACCGGTAAGCGACTGCTCGTGATGGGACAGGCGCTCTCTGCGGCGATGCGCAAGGGCCTGCGCGATGCGGGCGTGCCCGTGCTCCTGGAGACAGCCTTGGACGATCTGGTCGTCGACGACGACGGCGTGGTGGTCGGCGTGGTCGTCACCCATGCCGGCCGGCAGCGCACCCTTCAGGCACGCCGCGGCGTCATCCTCGCGGCCGGCGGGTTCGAGCACAATGCCGCGATGCGCGCGCAGTACCAGCGTGCGCCGATCGGAACGGGCTGGACCGTTGGCGCCGCCGCGAACACCGGCGATGCGATTCGGGCTGGCGAGCGTCTGGGTGGCGCGCTGGAGTTGATGGATGATGCCTGGTGGGGCCCAACGATCCCGCTACCCGGCGGGCCGTGGTTCTGCCTCGCCGAACGTACCCTGCCCGGTGGGATCATGATTAACGATCGCGGTCAGCGCTTCATGAACGAGGCGGCTCCATATGTCGAGGCCGTCCATTCGATGTACGGCGGACCGTTCGGTCAAGGTGACGGACCTGGCGTGAACATCCCGTCCTGGATGGTCATCGACCAGCGCTACCGCAACCGTTACGTCTTTGCCGGCGTCCCGCCGCGTCGGCCGTTCCCGGGCCATTGGCTCAAGACCGGCGTCGTGACCAAGGCGGGCACGCTTGCCGAACTAGCCGAGAAGATCGGCGTCGACTCGACCGTGTTGAGTGCGACCGTCGAGCGTTTCAACGCATTCGCCAAGTCCGGTGTCGATGAGGACTATCGGCGTGGCGAGAGCGGGTACGACCGTTACTACGGCGACCCGACGATCAAGCCCAACCCGAGTCTGGGCGCGCTCGTCCAGGCCCCGTTCTATGCCGTCAAGATCGTGCCCGGTGATCTTGGTACCAAGGGCGGCTTGCGTACTGATGTCAACGCGCGTGTGCTGCGGACCGACGGAACGCCGATCCGTGGCTTGTACGCGGCAGGCAACTCCAGCAGTCCGGTGATGGGGCACACCTATGCCGGACCGGGCGCGACGATCGGACCCGCGATCGCGTTCGGGTACCTGGCGGCGCTGCACATCGCGACGAATGCGCCGGGCTCGGATCAGAGCACCCCATCCCCAGAGGAGACCACCAGTGCCCATTGACCTGACGCTCGCGCTGGGTGCGCAGTTACCGCCGGTCGAGTTCGCCTGGACGGCCTCGGACGTACTGCTGTACCACCTGGCACTGGGTGCCGGTGTCCCCGCCACCGACCCACGCGAACTTCGGTACGCCACCGAACCGAACCTGCATGTACTGCCCACGTTCGCCGTCGTCGCGCCGTCCGTACACGCGACGGAGATGCCGCGGGTCGAGTACCCGGGAATCGAGATCGACCTGGCGAAGGTACTACACGGCTCGCAGCGCGTGGACGTCCAGCGGGTGCTGCCGACCTCGGGCTCGGCGCGTGCGACGACCCGGATCGCGAACATCTACGACAAGGGCTCGGCAGCGGTGATCCTCACCGAGACGACCGTGACAGACCTGCACGGCACCGCGTTGTGGACGAACACCTCGAGCATCTTCGCGCGCGGCGAAGGCGGGTTCGGGGGCGAGCGCGGACCGTCCTCGTCCGGCGGCGCCCCGGATCGTGAACCGGACGCGGTGATCTGCACACCGACGCTGCCGCAGCAAGCGCTGCTGTACCGGTTGCTCGGTGATCGCAACCCCCTGCACTCCGATCCGGAATTCGCTGCTTTGGCAGGGTTTCCGGCGCCTATCCTGCACGGGCTGGCGACCTACGGCATCGTCTGCAAGGCCGTTGTCGATGAATTGCTGGACGGTGACGTATCACGGGTCGGCGCCTTCGGTGCTCGATTCGCGGGTGTCGTTTTCCCAGGCGAGACGCTCAAGACGTCCGTTTGGCGCGACGGCGGCCGACTGCAATTGCAGACCGTCGTGGTCGAGCGTGCGGACGCTCCCGCGTTGTCCGACGCGGAGTTGATCACGCGTTGAGCAACGAGAACCTGGCGCCCCGGTTGGCCGCCGAGATCGGTGCGTGGGCCGATGAGGCAGACGTCGTCGTGGTCGGCTTCGGAGCGGCCGGGGCATCTGCAGCCTACGAGGTAGCGACCGCTGGTGCGGACGTCCTGGTACTGGACCGGGCCGGCGCATCCGGGGGTGCCGCTGCGCTGTCGGACGGGTTGATCTACCTCGGTGGCGGCACGTCGACCCAGGCCGAGGCCGGCTTCACCGACGACGTCGAGTCGATGAAGACGTTCCTCAAGGCGCTCTGCGGGCCGAGTCCGGACGAGGCGAAGATCGACGTGTACTGCGAGCAGAGTCTGGAGCATCACGCCTGGCTGCTCGCGCGCGGCGTGCAGTTCCTCGGCGCGATCATCCCGGATGCGAACGGCGCATCGCCGCGCGACGGCGAGGGTCTGATGTACACCGGCGGGGAGAATGCCTACCCGTTCGATGAGTTGGCGACGCCGGCACCACGCGCGCACGCCACCCAGGGCGGCCGTCCGGGCGGCTCGGAGTTGATGAAGTCGCTGACGCGATCGGCGTTGGCTGCCGGAGCCCGCACGTGCTTCGACACGCGCGCCGAACGGCTTGTCATGGACGAGGACGGCCGCGTGTGTGGGGTGATCGCATCGCAATATGGTCAAGAGCGAGCTGTCCGCGCGCGTTCGGGGGTCGTGCTCGCCGCGGGCGGCTTTGCGTTCAACGATGAGATGGCCACTCAGTACGCGCCGCTACTGCACCGGACGCCGATCAAGATCGGCACCGATGGCGACGACGGCCACGGCATCCAGATGGCGCAGGCGGTCGGCGCGCGGGTGAAGCGGATGGACTCCGTCGAGTGTGCGCTGCCGTTCAACGCGCCGCGGGCATTGGTGAAAGGCATCCTCGTCAACAAACTCGGCCAACGATTCGTCAACGAGGACACCTACATGGGGCGGGTCGGCCAGAGCGCGCTCGTGCATCAGGACGCGCAGGTGTACCTGATCATCGACGAGGCGAACTACACGCCGAACTGGCTGGGTGTCACGGCGACGTCGGTCTGCCAGACAGTGTCCGAGCTTGAGTCCGAACTGGGGCTGCCCGCCGGCTCGCTTGAGTCGACGCTGGGCTACTACAACCGGTACGCGGCACAGGGAAGCGACCCGCAATTCCACAAACGCGCCCCATCGGTGGTACCGCTGACCGGCGCGTTGGCCGCGTTCGACCTGAACCCGGGAACCTTCCCGTATGCGGTATTCACCCTCGGTGGGCTGCACACCCGTGTCGACGGCTCCGTGCTGGACCTGGACGGAACACCGATCGCCGGTCTATTCGCCGCAGGGCGGACCACGTCCGGGATCGCGGCGCTGGGGTATGCCAGCGGGTTGTCCCTCGGGGACTCGACGTTCTTCGGCCGGCTGGCCGGACTGACTGCGGCAGGAGCGCGATGACGATCTTGGATCTGTTCCGGGTGGACGGTCAGGTGGCGGTGATCACCGGTGCTGGTCGCGGCATCGGCGCTGCCGCCGCACTTGCGTTGGCCGAGGCGGGTGCAGACGTGGTCATCTCCGCGCGTACCGCTGAGCAACTGCAGGAGACCGCATCGAGGGTTCAGGCGCTGGGTCGCCGCGCGCATGTCGTCGTTGCGGACCTGAACGAGGTCGAGGAAGTCCGGGGCCTGGCCGCGGCGGCGAAGGACACCTTTGGACGCATCGATATCGTCGTCAACAACGTCGGTGGCACGATGCCGCGCGGCTATCTGGAGACGTCGGTCGGCTTCCTGGAGCGGGCCTTCCACTTCAACGTCTCCACCGCACACGCGCTGACGACATCAGCCGTTCCGATCATGCTCGAGACCGGTGGCGGCGCGGTGGTCAACATCGCCAGCGTCGTCGGCAAGGTCGCTGGTCGGGGCTATCTGGCGTACGGCACCGCGAAGGCCGCGTTGATCCACTACACCGAGATCGCGGCGGAGGACCTTGCGCCGCGCATCCGCATGAACGCGATTGCGGTGGGTTCGACCGCCACGTCGGCACTTGACCTGGTGACGTCCAACGAGCAGATGCGTACCGAGATCGAGCAGGCCACTCCCCTGCGCAGACTGGGAACGACCGACGACATCGCCGCCGCCGTCCTGTACCTCGCTTCCCCCGCTGGCTCGTACCTGACCGGTGCGGTGCTCGACGTGCACGGTGGCCTGCAGCGACCCAACATGGAACTTCCCATCCCCGACCTCTGAGCCGAAGGTAGTTTTCGAATGACGATTCGCGTAGTTGCATGGAGCACTGGCAATGTGGGGCGACACGCGATCGCCGGCATCGCCGCCCGTCCGGAGTTGGAACTTGTCGGAGTGTGGGTCTCGGACCCTGCCAAGGTCGGCAAGGATGCCGGCGAACTGGCCGGGCTCGGCCGTTCGCTCGGTGTCGCGGCCACTAATGACGCCGATGCGCTGCTCGCGCTGAAGCCCGACTGCATCGTGCACACCGCGATGGCCGACAACCGGTTGAACGAGGCGATGGACGACCTGGCGCGCTTTCTAGCCGCGGGCATCAACGTCGTTTCCAGCGGGCCGGTCTTCCTGCAGTACCCCGAAGGAACCGTGCCTGCCGAGATGACCGATCCGTTGCGGGCGGCGGCCGCGTCCGGTGGCGCGTCGCTGTTCGTCAACGGTGTCGACCCTGGCTTCGCCAACGACTGGCTGCCGTTGGTGCTGACCAGCATCTGCGAACGCATCGACGAGGTGCGCTGCTTCGAGGTCCTGGACTACTCGACCTACGACAACGCGACCGTGCTGTTCGACGTGATGGGTTTCGGCAAGGCGATGGACGATGTACCGATGCTGCTCATGCCCGGCGTGCTGTCCATGGCGTGGGGCTCGGTCGTCCGTCAGCTCGCCGCCGCGCTCGACGTCGAACTGGACGAGGTTCGCGAGGCCGTCGTGCGGCTGCCCGCACCCGAAACGTTCCAGATCGCCTCGGGGACGATCGAGGCCGGAACAGTCGCGGCGCTACGTTTCCAGGTGCTCGGTATGCGCGGTGGGCGGCCGGTCTGCGTGCTTGAGCACGTTACGCGGCTGCGTCCGGATCTCGGCCCGGACTGGCCGCAGCCGACCGGCCAAGGCGGCTACCGCGTGGTGATCAGCGGCGAGCCGAACTACACCCTGGACATGCAAATGCTCGGCTCCGACGGCGACCACAACACCGCCGGACTCAAGGCGACCGCGATGCGACTGGTGAACTCCGTCGAGGCGGTCGTCGCCGCTCCGGCCGGGCTGCTCACCGCACTGGACCTGCCGCTGATCACCGGCCGAGGTCTGGTTACCGCGTGATCAGGTGAGGGTTGTGGTCATCCGATGACCACAACCCTCTCCTGATCAAGCCTGGTCGGCGACGGCGAAGCGCACCTGGCCCTCGCCATCCACGTCGGCGTCGAGCAGTTTGTCATCGAGTAGCACCGCGGCCTGCGGTTCGAGAAACACGCGGGCGCCAGCCTCGTCGAGCACCTTGTCCGCTGCATCGGGTGTGGCCACCAGGCTGAGCGTCAACTCACCGGCGACCGGGTCACTGGCTATACGCAGGCCACTTCCCGCGGGACTGTCGGGCTGTTCGATGATGTTGCGGATCTCGGTAGTCGCATTCTCGGTCATGGTCAGCACAGTCAGACTCCTCGTCTACTCGCTTGCGGTAGGACGCCGATGTTGCTGTCAGTCAGTGACGCCTCGGTGGATGGACCACCGATCTGTGCGATACCCACATTTCCCGCGAACCGGACAGGAGTCAAACGCCCCGGCGTGTCGTCAGCGGCTGAGGACCAGACCCGAGGTCGGAACGCCGGTGCCTGCGGTGACGAGTACATTCTCGACGGCATCGACTTGATTCACCGACGTCCCGCGCAGTTGACGTACCCCTTCGGCAATACCGTTCATGCCGTGGATGTAGGCCTCGCCGAGCTGACCACCGTGCGTGTTCAGCGGCAGCGCCCCACCGAGTTCGATCGCGCCGTCGGCGATGAAATTTCGCGCCTCACCCCGCGGGCAGAATCCCAGTTCCTCCAGTTGGATCAAGACGAACGGTGTGAAGTGGTCGTAGAGGATCGCTACCTGGACATCCTCCGGTGCGATGCCGGCCTGGGCCCACAACTGGTTGCCGACGATCTCCATCTCCGGCAGTGCGGTGAGCGAGTCCCGGTAGTAACTGGTCATCACGAACTGGTCGGCGCCACTGCCCTGCGCGGCACCGGTGATGGTGACCGCAGGGTGGTCAAGGTCCCGCGCGCGTTCGGCGGACGTCACGACGATCGCCACGCCACCGTCACTTTCTTGGCAGCAGTCCAGCAGGTGCAGCGGTTCGGCGATCCAGCGCGAGGCCTGATGCTCGGCCAACGTAATTGGCTTGCCGTAGAAGAATGCTTTCGGGTTGTTCGCCGCATGCTTGCGATCGGCGACGGCAACCTTGCCGAAGTCCTCGCTGGTCGCGCCGTACACGTGCATGTAGCGACGAGCGATCATCGCGACGTCAGCGGCCGGCGTGCTCAGCCCCATTGGGTAGGACCAGCTCGCGTCGACGCCGTTGGACGTGGGCGCGCCGGAAAGCGCACTGGACACCTGGCCGAAGCGGTGGCCGGAACGTTCGTTGAACGCGCGGTAGCAGACGACGACGTCGGCAATTCCGGTCGCGACCGCCATCGCGGCTTGCTGCACCGTCGCGGCCGCCGCCCCGCCCCCATAGTTGATCTGGCTGAAGAACTTCAGCGACGCGATGCCGAGTTCGCGGGCGACGGCGATCTCGCTGTTGGTGTCCATCGTGAAGGTGACCAGACCATCGACCTCAGCCGGACGCAGGCCGGCGTCGGCGAGCGCGTCGCGGACGGCCTCGACCGCCAGCCGCAGCTCCGATCGGCCTGAATCCTTGGAGAATTCGGTTGCGCCGATACCGGCGATCGCCGCCCGGCCGGACAAGCCGCGAGTCACGGCTGGACCCCGGTCACCCGTACAGTGCCGACCACGTGGTCGCCGAGAGAACCCTTGCCGGTGACGGCGATCGTCACGTCCTCGCCCTCCACGGCCGTGACCTGGCCGTTGAACTCGAGCGTGTCGTAGGCGTAACACGGCACGCCGAGACGAATCGAGATGTTCTTCACGAACGCACCTGGCCCGGCCCAGTCGGTGACGTATCGCTGGACCAACCCCGTGTCGGTGAGGATGTTGACGAAGATGTCCGCCGAGCCCCGGGTGATCGCGGCGTCACGGTCGTGGTGGACATCCTGGAAATCTCGGGTGGCGATCGCGGTGCTCACGACGAATGTCGGTGTCGCCTGAATCGTCAACGGCGGCAGTGTGGTGCCAACGGTCGTCATCGGGCGGGCCTCCAGAACGGCAGTGTCAGGTCGTCGTCGATCTTCGTGAGCGCTAGCTCGACAGGCATATCGATCTCAACCTCCGCCGGGTCGACGTCGATCAGTTCGGCGAGCATCCGAACGCCCTCCTCCAGTTCGACGAGCGCGACGACGAATGGCAACGTCTTGCCCGGTACTTTCGGGGCGTGGTGCACGACGAAGCTGAACACCGTGCCTCGTCCGTGGGCCACGATGTAGTCCGGTTTCGCGTTGCCGCAACTCGGGCACATCGGCCCGGGCGGGTGTCGCAAATTGCCGCACTCAGGGCACCGCTGGATGCGCAGTTCGCCGGCCGCAGTGCCCGCCCAGAAGAATGCAGTGTCCTGACTGATTGCCGGGCGCAGATTGTCCGTTCGGGACACAGTGACCGGGTCCTCGGCGGACTTGGGCCTGAACTTGAGGACCCGAAACAGCATCTCGGCTACCGGCTCGTCGCCGGAATACCAGATATTGCGAGTGGTCACGAACCAGCCTTCGCCCAGGCCTGTTCGCTTCGGTCCGATGACGTCTTCCAACCGCGTGCTGACGGTGAGTTGCTCGCCGTGCCGCAGGTAGCGATGGTAGGTCTGCTCGCAGTTCGTTGCGACGACCGACGTGAAGCCGGCTTCGTCCATGACAGCCATCATCACCCCGAGCGGGTCGTCGATGGTGCGCTGTCCGTGCAGGCCGTTCATCGTCCACACCTGGATCATCGCCGGTGGAGCAACCAGACCGGGGTGTCCGGCGGCAGTAGCGGCCGACTCGTTGACGTAAACCGGATTCGCATCGCCCAGCGCCTCGACCCAGTTGTTAATCATCGGCAGGTTGACCGGATCGCGTGCTGGTCGACGCGCCGATTCCCCCAGCGCGCGGATGTGTTCGGCCTCTGCCAGGAGGTCAGCCATCAGCGTTTGACCCGCGGGAGGTTCAGGCCGAACTGGGCGATGAGTTCGCGTTGAATCTCGTTCACGCCACCTCCGAAGGTGATCACCAGATTCCTTTTGGCCTGCACGTCCAACCAATGCATCAGCGCGCTGGTCTTCGGCTCAGAGGGATCGCCGTGCTGACCGACGACCTCCTCCAGCAGTCGGAACACATGCTGAACCCGCTCAGATGCGAACACCTTCGTCGCCGAGGCATCGGCCACCGAAATCTCCTCGCCGCTGCGCGAAGCCACCTGCCAGTTCAGCAGTTCGTTGATACGGCAGATCGCGTGTGTCTCGGCCAGCGCGCGCCGCACGTCCGGTACATCGATGGGCATCGTGCCGTCAGCACCTGGACGGTCGGCCCACTCCCGCACTCGCTCGTACAACCCAGCGATGCGACCTGCGGGGCCGAGCATCACCCGCTCGTGGTTCAACTGGGTGGTGATCAGCCGCCAGCCCTCGTTCTCCTCGCCGACCAGCATGCTCACCGGCACCCGGACGTCGGAGTAATACGTGGTGTTGGTGTGGTGGGCGCCGTCCGCGGTGATCGTCGGCGTCCATGAGAAGCCGGGATCCGTCGTGTCGACGATGAGGATGGATATCCCCTTATGGCGTGGGACGTCCGAGTTGGTGCGCACTGCCAACCAGATGTAGTCGGCGTCATGACCTCCGGTCGTGAACACCTTCTGGCCGTTGACGATGTACGCATCTGCCTCGCGCACCGCAGTGGTCTTCAATGCTGCCAGATCGGTACCGGCCTCGGGCTCGGTGTAGCCGATTGCGAAGTGCACATCGCCGGTGAGGATGCGTTTGAGGAACAGGTCCTTCTGCTGCGCTGTTCCATACCGCTGCAGCGTCGGGCCAACGGTCTGCAGCGTGACGTACGGCAGCGGTACATCACGGCGGGAGGCCTCGTTGACGAAGATCGTCTGCTCGATCTCGCCGAAGCCCCGGCCGCCGTACTGGGTCGGCCAGCCGACGCCGAGCCAGCCGTCGCGCCCCATCCGCTTGACGACATCGCGATAGACCTCGCCGTGTCGCTCGGTCAGCATGAGCTCAGCCTCATCGGCTGTCACCACGGTCGCGAAGTAGTCGCGTAACTCCGCTTGCAGCGCACGCTGTTCGTCGGTCAGCTCGATGAACATTTAAGCCCCGATCCGGGTCAGACGTGCCGACGCTCCGCCGACCAGACGGGCCAGATCCTTGGCCTCCGAATAGTAACGGTGCAGCGGGTAGGTGATGTCCACGCCGAGCCCGCCGTGCAGGTGATGGCACACTTGCAGCGCCGTCGGCACCTCGGCCGCCAACCAGTACCCCGCGACGTTCAGGTCGTCGTCGGCGTCTCGCCCGCTCGACAATCGCCAGCTCACCGACTGCGCGATCAGATTCACCGTGCGGGCGATGACGTACACGTCTGCGATCTGCTGGGCCACTGCCTGGAATGTCGCAAGCGGTTTGCCGAACTGTTCACGGGTACGTAGGTGCTCGGCGGTCAGGGCTAGTGCGGCGGCCATGACTCCGTCAGCGACAGCTATGGCGCCCGCCGTGCCATACCTCGTCAAAGTCTCTGGATCACCGCGCAGGACATCCGCACAATTGACGCGAACGTGCTTGCAGCACAAGGTGTATTCCGGTGCGCCGGTGGATGCCGGGGTGCGGACGAGCGTCACTCCGTCTGCAGTCGGATCCACCATGACTATCCCGGAGTCGACGGGAACCAGCACGCGGTACGCCTGCTCGGCATACAGGACGCCAGCCACCGAACCGTCCAGCAGTACGTCGTCGCCATCTGCGCGCGAGGCGATCGGAAGCAGCGAGCCGGTCAGGATCCGTCCGGATCCGACCTCGGTGAGGATCTCCTGCTGCGCAGACGTTCCGAGCGCTCGGATCGGCAACACGCCGAGGGCAAGTGTGGCCAAGGCGGGAACCGGAAGCGTCTGACGGCCAACTTCGGTCAAGACCACCGCGATCTCGACCACGCCGAATCCGTCGCCGCCCAGACGCTCCGGCAACGCGAGAGATAGCAGGCCGGACTGCGCCATCGCCTTCC
>JBDTDN010000033.1:0-3020 GCA_039923055.1 Jatrophihabitantaceae bacterium | reverse complement strand
GCTGGCAAGGGCTTGTCCGGCGGCATCGTCAGCGTGCGGCCCGATGAGTCCGCGCCGTTCGAGGCCGAACGCAATGTCATTGCGGGCAACGTGATCGCGTACGGCGCAACCAGCGGTGAGCTCTACTTGCGGGGAATCGTCGGCGAGCGGTTCTGCGTGCGGAACTCCGGCGCAACGGTCGTGGCAGAGGGTGTCGGCGATCACAGCCTGGAGTACATGACCGGCGGCGTCGCGGTGATCCTTGGTGCGACCGGGCGAAACGTCGGCGCCGGCATGTCGGGTGGACACGCCTACGTCCTGGATCTGGAACCTGCGTTGGTCAACGGTGATCTCGTCGACATCGACCGGTTGTCCGCTGAGGACTCAACCAGGCTCAAAGCGATCCTCACCAATCACGTCGAGTACACGGACTCCGCTGTCGGCAGGGCGCTACTCGCCGATTGGCCGGCCGGGCTGACCCGATTCAGTGCCATTGTCCCGCGCGACTTCAAGCGAGTGCTGGAAGCGACCCGGCGGGCCCGTGCCAACGGCGAGGACATCGACACTGCTGTGATGGCCGCCGCGCTCAGCTGAGGCGTGCGACTGATCAGTAACCCCTAGGGTGGAAACGTGAGTAACCGCCGCGCGAAAATCGTCTGTACCCTGGGTCCGGCCACCGATACCCCTGAACGTTGCCGGGCACTGGTGGAGGCGGGGATGGATGTTGCGCGCCTGAACTTCAGCCACGGTGCCCACGAGGAGCACGGCCGCCGCTACCAGGAGGTTCGGCGCGCCGCCGAGCAGGCCGGACGCAACGTGGCTGTGCTCGCGGACCTGCAGGGGCCGAAGATCAGGCTCGGCCGGTTTACCGACGGCCCGGTCGAGTGGGTTACCGGTGAGCGTGTGCGAATCACGGTGGACGAGGTCGCCGGCACCCACGACCGCGTGTCGACGACGTACAAGCAACTGGCCGACGACGTCCGGCCGGGCGACAAGCTCCTGGTGGACGACGGCAACGTGGCACTCGTCGCGGTGGAGGTCGACGGCAACGACGTGGTCTGTGACGTGACTGAGGGCGGAACGGTCAGCAACAACAAGGGATTGTCGCTGCCGGGCGTCTCGGTGAGCGTGCCCGCGATGTCGGATAAGGACGCGGACGATCTCGAGTTCGCGCTGCGACTGGGCGCGGACTACATCGCGTTGTCGTTCGTGCGCCACGCCGAGGACATCAAGTTGGTGCATACCGTGATGGACCGGGTCGGCATCCGTCGTCCGGTGATCGCGAAGATCGAGAAGCCAGAGGCGGTGGACAATCTCAGGGACATCGTGCTGGCCTTCGACGGGATCATGGTGGCTCGTGGCGACCTCGGTGTGGAGATGCCGCTGGAACTGGTTCCGGTCGTGCAGAAGCAGGCGATCCAGATCTGCCGAGACCTGGCCAAGCCCGTCATCGTCGCCACGCAGATGCTCGAATCGATGATCACCCACTCGCGCCCGACCCGCGCCGAAGCCTCAGATGTCGCCAACGCAGTGATCGACGGTGCGGACGCGGTGATGCTTTCGGGTGAGACGAGCGTCGGCAAGTTCCCGGTGCAGGCGGTAGCGACAATGAGCCGGATCATCAGTTCGGTCGAGGACTCCGGCATCAGGCCGACGGGTTTGCAGCACATCCCGCGCACTCCCGGTGGGGCGATCGTCAAGGCTGCCAAGGACATCGGCGATGCACTGGGCGCCGTTGCGCTCGTGGCATTCACCCAGACAGGGGACACCGCTCGGCGACTGTCGCGCTTGCAGCCCACCCAGCAGATCCTGGTGTTCACGCCGGTCGAGCAGGTGCAGCGGCAGATGGCGCTGCTCTGGGGTGCCGACGCGCATCTGGTGTGGACGGTCAAGACCACAGATGACATGGTGCGTCAGGTCGATTCGGCGTTGATCAACCGCGGGGTGTGCCATCAGGGCGATCTGGTCGTCGTGGTTGCGGGCACGCCGCCGGCGACTCCGGGAGCGACCAACACCATCCGCGTCCATCACATCGGAGACATCCTGCGCCATGACATCTGAGTGGACGCCCCGCCCGTCGCGGCACAGTGGCAACGACAGTCAAGACATGGGCACCGACTACGACTCGTCCTGCGCGGACGTGGGTCAAGTGGCGGTGGACGGGTTGGTCCACCTGCTGGATCTGGAGCAGATCGAGGAGAACATCTTCCGTGGAGTCAGTTCACGCACCCGCTGGCAACGGGCCTTTGGCGGCCAGGTGGCCGGTCAGGCGCTGGTTGCGGCCGGCCGGACAGTTTCGCCGGAACGGCACGTGCATTCGCTGCACTCGTACTTCATCCGGCCCGGAGATTCGGATGCACAGATCGTGTACGAGGTGGACCGGGTACGCGACGGGCGCTCGTTCACCACGCGTCGGGTGACCGCGATCCAGCACGGCCGCCCGATCTTCGCGCTGTCCGCGTCGTTCCAACTCGAACAGGCCGGCATCGAACACCAGCCAACAGTGCCCGAAGCCCCGGCGCCGGAGGAGTTGCCGACGCTCGATCAGCGGCTGGCCGACGCCGACCCCGAGACGGCCAACTACTTCCTGTCCACGCCCCGGCCGATCGATCTGCGCTACGTCGACGACCCGCCCTGGCAGCACGACGTGAACGAGCCACGCCTCGGGCTTAACCGAGTCTGGATGCGGGCCAAGGGACGGCTGCCCGACGATCCGCTGCTACAGGTCTGCGTGTTGACCTTCGCCTCGGACATGACCCTGCTCGACTCGGTGCTGCTGCGGCACGGTCTCCGTAAGGGCCAGGTGACAGCGATGGCGTCGCTGGATCACGCGATGTGGTTTCAGCGGAAGTTCCGCGCCGACGAGTGGTTCCTGTACACCTCCAAGTCGCCGGCCGCGACGGGAGGCCGTGGTCTGGCAACCGGGCGATTCTTCGACCGGAGCGGCCACCACCTGGCCAGCGTCGTACAAGAGGGCATGGTCAGGGTGAAGGACTAGGCCGAGAGCAAGGCCCATGCCTGTTCGACGTGGCGGCGCTCGG
>JBDTDN010000032.1:0-2523 GCA_039923055.1 Jatrophihabitantaceae bacterium | reverse complement strand
TCTTCAGCCCGGCCCGCTGCGCGGCGAGCAGCTTCTGCTTGACACCACCGATCGGAAGCACCCGGCCGTTGAGTGTGACCTCACCGGTCATGCCGACATCGGCGCGCACCGCCCGTCCGGTGGCCAGCGAAGCCAACGCGGTGACCATCGTGACGCCCGCAGACGGGCCGTCCTTGGGCACTGCCCCCGCTGGCACGTGTAGGTGCAGCGCCCGCTCCAGGGTGGTTGGGTCGACGCCGTGTTCGGTGCCGTGGGCGCGCAGGTAAGACAAGGCGATCTGCGCCGACTCCTTCATCACGTCGCCGAGCTGACCGGTCAGGGTCAGTCCGGTAGCTCCGTCCATGCCGGTCGCCTCGATGAACAGCACGTCCCCGCCGGCGCCGGTTACTGCCAGCCCGGTCGCGACCCCGGGCACGGAGGTACGTTCGGCCGATTCGGGGGTGAACCTCGGCCGGCCGAGGTAGGTGCGCAGCGTGTCGGCATCGACTGCGACCGGTGCCGTGGCACCCGCGGCGAGGGCGGTGGCAACCTTGCGCAGCACGCGTCCGAGTGAGCGCTCCATCTGACGGACCCCCGCCTCGTGGGTGTACTCGGCAGCGATCAACCGCAGCGCGTCGTCGTTCACGGTGACGTCTGTCGCGGTCAGGGCAGTGCGTTCGAGCTGACGGGGCAGCAGGTGCTCACGTGCGATCACGACCTTGTCCAGCTCGGTGTAACCGTCGAGCGTGACCAGTTCCATCCGGTCCAGTAGTGCTGGCGGGATCGTGTCGGCGACGTTTGCGGTGGCCAGGAACAGCACGTCGGACAGGTCCAGGTCGACCTCCAGGTAATGGTCCCGGAAAGTGTGATTCTGCGCCGGATCCAGGACCTCCAACAGCGCCGCTGCGGGATCGCCGCGGTAGTCCGAGCAGACCTTGTCGATCTCATCCAGCAGTACGACCGGGTTCATCGAACCGGCCTCACTGATTGCGCGAACGATGCGCCCCGGCAGCGCGCCGACGTAGGTACGGCGATGGCCGCGGATCTCGGCCTCGTCCCGGACACCGCCGAGCGAGACGCGAACGAACTTGCGTCCCAACGCCCTGGCAACGGACTCCCCGAGCGAGGTCTTGCCGACACCGGGCGGGCCGACCAGCGCAAGCACAGCACCCGAACCCCGTCCCCCGACGATCGACAGGCCGCGTTCGGCACGACGGGTGCGCACCGCGAGGTATTCGGTGATCCGGTCCTTCACCTCGTCCAGGCCGTGGTGGTCGGCATCCAGAACGGCGCGCGCGGCGGCAACATCGGTGTCATCGACGGTCCGTTCGTTCCACGGCAGGTCGAGCAGTGTGTCCAGCCAGGTACGGATCCAACCGGACTCCGGACTCTGCTCGCTGGCCCGCTCCAGCTTGCCAACCTCCCGCAGCGCGGCAGTCCGGACCTTTTCCGGCAGGTCGGCGGCCTCCACCCGGGTGCGGTAGTCCTCGGCCCCTTCGGGCTCGCCCTCACCCAGTTCCTTGCGGATAGCTGCCAATTGCTGCCGGAGCAGGAACTCCCGCTGGCTGTTGTCCATACCCTCGCGGACGTCATTGCGGATCTTGTCGCTCACCTCGAGTTCGGCGAGTTGATCGCGCGCCCACGCGGTGACCAGTTCGAGCCGAACTTGGACATCTGGTGTCTCCAGCAGCTCGCGCTTCTGTTCTGCCGACAGGTAGGAGGCGTAGCCCGCCAGATCGGCCAGCTCTGACGGATCGGTGAGGCGCTGGACCGAATCAACGACCTGCCAGGCGTTGCGCCGTTGCAGGATTGCGATCACCAACCGCTTGTACTCGGTCGCCAGCGCCGTCGCGGCGGCCGTGATCTCCGGTTCGTCCAACGGCGATGCCTCGACCCACAGTGCCGCCCCAGGGCCGGAAACGCCGGAGCCGATCCGGGCGCGCTCGCCGGCACGCAGCACGGCCACCGGCTCACCACCGGCCAACTGCCCCACCTGCTCGATGCTCGCGATCACCCCGTACACCGGGTACCGGTCAGCGAGCCGTGGCGCGAGCAATAGCTGACCGTCCGAACCGGCCCGCGACGCGTCGATCACCGCACGGGCGTTGTCGTCCAACTCGATCGGAACCACCATTCCTGGCAGTACCACGATTTCGGGGACGGACAGCAGCGGCAGGTTGATCGGCGGAAGCAGACGTTCGCTCATCACAAGCTCCTCCATATTGAGTCTTGTCAGCTCAAGTCTGTTACCGCCCGGGATGTTCCCGATGCTGTCCGCTCAGAACGAACATGCCGTGTTACTCATCGTTGAGCGGGCTGTTCGGTGGCGAGTACGTGGTACGGCTTGCGCTCACCCGTCCGGTGCTGGCCAACCCGCGTTGGACACTGCTGGACTTGGTCAGTCTTCTGCTGCAGGTGCTGTGGTCGCTGCGCCTGTTGCGGCTGATCACCGTCGTGCACCGGCTGGACGAGCGGGCGACGGTGAGCCCGCTTGCCTGCGCTGGCCTCCGACTGCCGGACAACGGTTGCCGGCCTGCGACCTCA
>JBDTDN010000031.1:0-4506 GCA_039923055.1 Jatrophihabitantaceae bacterium | reverse complement strand
CCGCAATTGGATGTTCCGGTTGCGCTGAACGTCAACGAGAACCCGTACGGGCCGTCCGAGACGGTGGTTCGGGCGATAGCCAAGGCGGTGGCCGAGACCGCACGCACGCTGAACCGCTACCCCGATCGTGACGCCGTCGACCTGCGGCGCGACCTGGCCGACTACCTGCTCACCGACGGCGGCGAGCATCTGGGCGTCGACAACATCTGGGCGGCCAACGGTTCCAACGAGGTGATGCAGCACGTACTGCTCGCCTTCGCAGGTCCGGGCCGTACCGTGCTCTCGTTCGCACCGACCTATTCGATGTACCCCGAGTACGCGCGCGACACCCACTCGACGTGGGTGGTCGGCCGCCGTGCGCAGGACTTCTCGATCGACCGTGACGCTGCGCTGGCCGCGATCGCCGAATACCGGCCATCGGTGATCCTGCTTGCCTCGCCGAACAATCCGACGGGCACGGCGCTCGCGTCGGCTGACATCGAGGCGATCCTGGCGGCGGCTCCGGGCATGGTCGTGGTGGACGAGGCATATGCGGAGTTTCGCCGCTCCGGTACGCCGAGCGCGCTGTCGCTGCTCAAGGACCACCCGCGACTGATCGTCACCCGCACGATGAGCAAGGCGTTCGCGCTGGCGGGCGGTCGGCTCGGCTACCTGGCTGCCGCGCCGGCCGTGGTCGATGCGCTGCGGATCGTCCGGTTGCCGTATCACCTGTCCGCGCCGTCGCAGGCTGTTGCGCGGGTTGCACTGGCACATGCCGACGAACTGCTGGGCACGGTGGCACAGTTGCGAGCAGAACGGGATGCGACCGTCGAGTGGCTACAGAGTGTCGGGCTACAGACAGCGGAGTCCGATGCGAACTTCGTGCTGTTCGGGACGTTCGAGGATCGCCACGCGGTGTGGCAGGGCCTGCTCGACCGCGGGGTGCTCATCCGCGAGACTGGTCCGGACGGTTGGCTGCGGGTGTCCATCGGGACGCCTGATGAGATGGCGGCATTCAAGCGCGCCCTGGTGGAGGTCCGCAATGGCTAGAGCAGGGCGTATCGAGCGGCAGACCAACGAGACGAAGGTCCTCGTCGAGATCGATTTGGACGGGTCAGGCCGCACCGATGTTGCTACCGGAGTGGGTTTCTACGACCACATGCTCAGCTCGTTCGGTAAGCATGGGCTGTTCGACCTCACTGTCCGGGTCGAGGGTGATCTGCACATCGACGCACACCACACCGTCGAGGACACCGCGATCGCACTGGGCCAGGCGTTCGCGCAGGCCGCGGGCGACAAGGCCGGTACGCGCCGCTTCGGCGACGCGATGATCCCGATGGACGAAACACTGGTGCAGGCAGCCGTCGATTTGTCCGGACGACCGTATTTGGTGCACAACGAGCCGACCGGGGCACCGCCCACTATCGGCCCGGACTATGCGACGACGTTGACGCGGCACGTCTTCGAGTCGTTCACGTTTCACGCGGCCATAGCACTGCACGTCAACGTCCTGGCCGGCCGCGACTGGCACCACGTCACCGAGGCGCAGTACAAGGCCGTCGCGCGTGCGCTGCGGGTTGCCGTCGAGATCGATCCGCGAGTGCAGGGCGTTCCGTCGACCAAGGGCGTGCTCTGAAGCGCGTTGTCGTCCTGGACTATGGGTCGGGCAATCTGCGGTCGGCGCAGCGAGCGCTCGAACGAGTCGGGGCGGACGTGACGGTCACCGCCGACGGTGCTTCTGCACTCGCGGCTGACGGGCTTGTCGTGCCTGGCGTAGGCGCGTTCGCGGCGTGCATGGCCGGGTTGGATGCGATCGACGGTGGCTCGATCATTACCAAACGGCTGGCGGCTCGGCGCCCGGTCTTGGGGATCTGCGTCGGCATGCAGGTGCTGTTCGATGCCGGTGTCGAGCACGGTGTCCAGACGGCTGGCCTGGGCGTGCTGGCTGGCCGCGTCGAGCCGTTGGTTGCGCCGGTGCTGCCGCACATGGGATGGAACACCGTTGTGTCCTCGGAGGATTCGGTCCTCTTTGCCGGACTGGATGCCGGCACCCGGTTCTACTTCGTGCACTCGTACGCCGCACATTCGGCTCCAGGGCTGGTGACGACGGCTGAGCACGGTGAGCGGTTCGTCGCTGCCGTCGAATACGGGCTGGTGAGCGCGACGCAGTTCCACCCGGAGAAGTCTGGCGACGCTGGTGCGACGCTGCTGGAGAACTGGGTGGCGAGGTTGTGAGCAAGGCGAGGGCGTTGGCTCGTGCTGAACGGGAGGCGGTTGCCGCCGAGCGCGCCGCCCGGCTACATGTTCAGCACGAACGAGAGGCGGCCGAACGCGCCAAGGCTGCACGCAGAGCACTTGTTTGGCGACGCGTGCGGCTGTGGCAACGCGGGGCATCGCACCGGCATACCGAGGTTCGTGCCGCGTTGGCCTCGCTGGTACTGGTGCTGCTCGTGCTCGCGTACCTGTTCACCGGATCGTTCACGGCCGTGTTCGGAACGGCACTCATCCTGCTCATCGCCAGCCCGTTACTGCTCAAGCTGTCCTTCGATCGGAGTCACAAGTGAGCCTGGTTCTGTTGCCGGCCGTCGATGTTGCCGACGGTGCCGCGGTGCGTCTGGTTCAGGGCGCGGCCGGCTCGGAGACGTCCTACGGCGACCCGCTGGAGGCGGCACTGACCTGGCAGCGCGGCGGCGCCGAGTGGGTGCACCTGGTCGATCTGGACGCGGCGTTCGGGCGGGGCAGCAACCGCGACCTGCTCGCCGATGTCGTGCGCAAGTTGGACGTCGCGGTCGAACTCTCCGGCGGGATCCGTGACGATGCCTCGCTGGAGGCGGCGCTGGCGACGGGCGCGACGCGCGTGAACCTCGGCACGGCAGCACTGGAATCCCCGGACTGGGTCCGCTCGGCGATCGCCAAGCACGGCGACAAGATCGCGGTTGGCCTGGACGTGCGGGGCACGACGCTCGCAGCTCGCGGCTGGACCCAGGAGGGAGGCGACCTGTGGGAGACGATGGCCCGCCTGGACGCCGACGGCTGCACCCGTTACGTCGTCACGGACGTACACCGCGACGGCACGCTTACCGGACCGAACCTGCAATTGCTGCGGGATGTCTGTGCCCGCACGTCCGCCGCGGTTGTTGCCAGTGGCGGTGTTTCGTCGCTGGACGACCTGCGGGCCATCGCCGCGATCTCGCTCGACAGCGGGCGCGCCGTCGAAGGCTCGATCGTGGGAAAGGCCTTGTACGCAGGGGTATTCACACTGTCTGAAGCACTGGCGGCTGTGTCTTGAGCGTTGCCGTGCGGGTCATTGCTTGCCTGGACGTCGACCACGGTCGGGTAGTCAAGGGCGTCAACTTCGAAGGACTGCGCGACGCAGGTGATCCGGTCGAACTCGCGCGCCGGTACGACGAGCAGGGCGCCGATGAGCTTACGTTCCTTGACATCTCGGCATCATCGTCTGGTCGGCAAACTACCTATGACACAGTGCGTCGCACCGCCGAGCAGGTATTCATCCCGCTCACGGTCGGCGGCGGCGTTCGCAGCGTCGCAGACGTGGACGCCCTGCTCCGCGCCGGTGCGGACAAGGTCGGCGTCAACACCGCGGCGATCGCCCGTCCGGAGCTGCTCCGCGAGATAGCGGAACGGTTCGGCAGACAGGTGCTCGTGCTGTCCGTGGACGCCCGCCGGGTGCGCAGCGGCGATACCGCAACGGTGTCCGGCTTCGAGGTCACGACGCACGGTGGTCGTACCGGGACCGGTATCGACGCGGTCGCTTGGGCGGCCGAGGCCGCGGACCGAGGCGCAGGGGAGATCCTGCTGAACTCGATGGATGCCGACGGCACCAAGGACGGCTACGACCTGGAGCTGATCCGGCTCGTCCGGGCGGTTGTCCGGGTGCCGGTGATCGCCAGCGGGGGAGCGGGCAAGCTCGCGGATTTCGCGCCGGCCGTGGCTGCCGGCGCCGACGCGGTGCTCGCCGCGAGTGTCTTCCACTTCGGTGAGCTGACCATCGGTGCCGTCAAGGACTCCCTGCGTGCCAACGGCATCACCGTCCGCTAGCCCGCCCATTCGCCAGCGGTCAATGCCGCGGCGTGTGCGCGGTGATTTCCTATCGTAGAGATGGCGCACGGGGGCGCTGGGTACGGTGTCGGGATGACCCTGCCGCCCGAATCCAGCGCCGGCCGAGGCTGGCTGCGCGGGCACCCCAACCGGCAGTGGCCGGACCCACCGCCGCACCCGTCCGGTGTGGGACCACCGGCAATCCCGGCAGCGCTCGTCCCCAAGCACGTCGCGATCGTGATGGATGGCAACGGCCGCTGGGCGCAAGCCCGCGGACTGTCCCGCATCGAGGGACATCGCGCCGGCGAGGCGAGCCTGATGGACGTCCTGCACGGTGCGATGGAACTAGGCGTCGGCACCGTCTCGGCGTACGCCTTCTCCACCGAGAACTGGCGGCGCTCGCCCGAAGAGGTCCGCTTCCTGATGGGCTTCAACAAGGACGTCATCCGCAGACGGCGCGATGAATTG
>JBDTDN010000030.1:0-4451 GCA_039923055.1 Jatrophihabitantaceae bacterium | reverse complement strand
CCCACCCAACGTTGGCTGCTCGCTTACGGCCTGCACCAGTTCGCCGGCCTGCAGATCATGATGCATGTGTTCGCGACCGGTGCGACCCTCGTGGCACCCGCCCCACGGCGGCCTCGCGAAGGGCTCGCCGCGATGCGTACCCACGCCGTCGATCATGCAAGCGCCACCCCGACGTACTGGCGGTTCCTACTTGCCGAACTCCGGACGGACGGCGGCACAGTTCCGGATCTGGCCCAGATAACCCTTGGTGGCGAGGCGATTCCGGCACCGCTTCTCGCCGAACTCACCGCCACGTTCCCCCGCGCGCACATCTCGCAGATCTACGCTGCCAGCGAGTTCGGTTCCAGCGGTTCAGTGCGCGACGGCCGCAACGGGCTGAGCCTGGACGTACTCGAACGCAGCGAGGACGCCGACGTGACGATGAAGATCGTCGACGGCGAACTCTGGGTCCGGTCCCGCACCGGCATGCTCGGCTACTACGGCGAGGACCCGATCGAGCCGGATGCTTGGCGAGCAACCGGCGACCTGGTCGAGATCGAGGGCGACCGGATCATGTTCCGCGGCCGGACCTCGGAGGTCATCAACGTCGGCGGCGTCAAGGTCCATCCATTGCCGATCGAGGAGCGGGTGGGCGCGGTGCCCGGTGTCGACATGGCCCGCGTCTTCGGTCGGCCGAACGCGATGACCGGCGCCATCGTCGCTGTCGAGGTCGTGGCCGCCCCCGGGTCCGAAACCGACTCGATCGCAGCGGCCATTCGCGCAGTGTGCGCGGACTTGCCCGCCGCCGCGCGACCGCGCAGCATCAAGTTCGTCGAGGACATCGCGATGGCAGGCCACAAGATCGTCAGGAGATCGCAATGACAGCCGACCCCACCAGTTCCCGCGTCGTGATCATTACCGGCGGCAGCAGGGGTCTGGGGGCCGGCATCGTCCGTTCCTACCTCGACTCCGGCGACCGGGTGGCGACCTGTTCGCGGTCGATCACTCCCGAGGTCGAGCAGTGGCAATCCGACCCGGCCACGGCCGACCGCTTTC
Organism: Jatrophihabitantaceae bacterium; assembly: GCA_039923055.1. GTDB lineage: Bacteria > Actinomycetota > Actinomycetes > Mycobacteriales > Jatrophihabitantaceae > DASXYU01. The sequence goes on along the minus strand of JBDTDN010000030.1, from coordinate 3,416 downwards.
TGTTCCTGCCGACGGACCTGTCCAAGGTCACGGAGGCCGAAGCCTTCGTCGACGCGGTGATCGCGCGCTGGGGCCAGATCGACGTTTTGATCAACAACGCTGGCGTGGCCCGTGACGGCATTCTCGGTCTGGCAAGCGACGAGGACATCGACACCGTCATCGACTTGAACCTCAAAGGCACGCTGTACATGTGCCGCCTCGTCGGCCGTCGGATGCTTGCCCGCCGCAGCGGCAGCATCGTGAACGTCTCCTCCATCGTCGGCCGCTCTGGCTATCGCGGCCTGGCCGTCTACAGCGCGACCAAGGCGGCACTGGACGGCCTGACACGCGCGTTGGCCCGCGAACTTGGCTCCCGCGGGATCACCGTGAACGGCATCGCGCCGGGTTACCTACGGACAGAGATGAGCCACGGGCTGGACGCCGCGCAACTCGACCAGATCGTCCGCCGCACGCCGGCCGGCCGCCTGGGCGATCCGGAGGACGTCGCGCGCGCGGTGCAGTTCCTGACCGACCCGCAGAACACTTACCTGACGGGGCACGTTCTGGTCCTGGACGGTGGCCTCACTTGCTGACGATCTGAACCACCGGCATCCGAGCGTCACGATTGGCTCGGGCGTCAGCCATAGGTGAGATTTCAACCCGACCGCAAACCACAGACGTACAGGAAGGTAGGAGTAAGGCAGATGCCGGTCACACTGATCGTGGAGCCAGATCCCGGCGGCCACAGGTTCCAATTCGTCCACCACGTGGCAACTCTTGCTGGTGAAACTGATGATGTTGTCCTGTTCACATCCGCCGGAGCCGGCGCGAGCGACGAGTTCCGCATGTACCTCTCCGACGAGCAGTTCGCGGTCGTGGAGTGCTTCGACACCATCCGCCCGCCGACCGACGAGATCGCCCGGATCACCGCCGAGTACAGCCGCGCTCACGACGTTTCGGTGATATTGGTGATGGACGCCGATCAGGCGTTGAAGCGTTGGTGGCGCGTCGCCAGGCCAGCTTTCCGTGATGTGTCTCCGAAGCCACAGATCGTCTTCATGCTCACTCGCTACCCTGCCCGCGTCTCGGTATTCGATCGCATCGGCTGGATGCACCGGGCAGCCAAGTCCGGCTTGGCCTTGCTCGCCTTCGCCACCGGGATGCTGAACCGGATCGGCTGCCTGGCCGGCCGCGACGACATGGACAAGGGCTGGATCATCAAGCGGATTCGGGACCCCGCACTCTGCACCGCTCACTCACGTGATCGCATCGCCATCCGTGATCGCTTCGGCCTGCCCCAGGATCGCCAACTCATCGGTATCTTCGGCGTGATCAACGACCGCAAGAACGTCCCCATGGTCGCTGAGGCCGTGCTTGCGTGTGGCTCAGGTACTGACCTGCTGCTCGCTGGCTCGGTGGAGGCGGATGTGACCGAGTGGATCGCCGCACAGCCGGAGTCAACCCGGAACCGGATCCTGGTCCATGCGGGCTTCCTGCCGAATGACGAGCTCGACCAATTGATCGCTGCCAGTGACGTCGCGGCCGTCGCGCAGAACAACAACGGGCCTAGCGGCATCATGGGTAAGGCAGTCGCGGCAGGGGTGCCAGTGCTGGCCTCCGGTTCCCGGGTCAAGGCTCGCGAACTGCGCGCGCTCGATGCGGGCGTGGACACCAAGTTGACGGCGGCGGCGATTGCGGTCGGACTCCGGACGCTGCTCGCCAGGCCCCGCAACGCACAGCGAACGGTTAACCTGCCTACCGGCGAGATGCTGGCCGAGATCTTGCTGGCTCGCCGATCCATCCACTCAGCGAACCAGCTGTGACGGTCGCGATACCCCGGTTGCGACCGCTCCGGTGAAAACCCTGGTTTACAGTGGCCTGGCGCGCTCGATCGGATTCCTGCCACAGGCGATCGCCACGCTGCTTGCCAGTCGGCTGATCATCTCGCACTACGGCCTGCCTGCCTTCGACACCTATGCGCTCGTCGTCTCCGTTATGACTCTGGTTCCACTCAACGACCTCGGTGTCGGCGCCGCGGTTACTCAGTCCGTGGCCGCTCACGGGACCACAGATGACCGTTCGGAGCGCGCCGCGTTGACGGCGGCGCGCGTCCTGAGCATGTCCACCGTCGGCCTCGCGCTAGCTTCGTTGTTGCTCGGGCTAGCCGACCTTTGGCCGACGCTGCTCGGCCCGGCGTCCGGGTCGAACACATTCGTTGCGATCGCGATGATCGTATACGGCGTCAGCTTCGTACCCGGGCTCGGCTCGAGCGTGCTACTCGCTGCTGAACGAAATCACGTGGCCGTCATCCTGCAGTCGTTCCTCGCACCGATCGCGCTGGTGGCAATCGTCGGCTTGATCGTGTTCGACCTCGACCCGCAGCTGTTACTAGTAATGCCGGCTGTGGCCCTGATAGTCGTCAACCTGGCCATGGCGGGCGTCAGCGCAAAGCTGGTGTCCTTCCCGTGGGCGCGCATCCTACGGGAACTGCCTTTCCGTCACAGGTATCCCGGTGCGAAGATCCGCGCGATCTCCGGTCCAATGCTAGTCATCAACCTCGCCGTCCCAGTCGCCTTTCAGAGCGATCGGATCGTGCTCAGTCACGTCTCGACCGTTCAAGCTGTTGCGAACTACTCGGTCGTACTGCAGATCTTCGCGCCGGTGATGGCCCTGATCGTGGCAGCAGCCCAGCCCCTGTGGCCGATATACACAAAGGCACGTAGCCAGGGCCAGCGCGGTCCGCAGTTGACCAAGATCCTTCTCGTGTTCTTCGCCGGCACGGTGCTATGCAGCGGAACGCTCGTGCTCATCGCCGACCCGGTCGGGCATCTGATCGGTGGCGACATGGTCTCGCTCGGCCACTTCCTGCCATTCACAGCAGCGATGGCCATGGGCGTGCTCGCAATCGCTTATCCGCTGGCGATGAGCCTGGTCGATCCGGCCGGTCTCCGGTTTGTGGCCACGTGCGCTGTCCTGACCGTCCCGGTCAACATCGGCTTCTCGGTATTTCTGGCGCGGCACCTAGGCGCGCCAGGTCCACTGATCGCCCTATTCGTAGTGAGTCTGACACTTCAGGTAATTCCGGCACTGTTCTACGCCCGACGGAGAGAGCAGGTGCCAGGACGGCACCGGGCCGATCCGGTAGTGTCCGCTGCGTGAATCCACGCCTACGCGCGATGGTCAGAGCCGTTGCGCTCACCGCCAATACCCCAGTGGCCAAAGTCAGACTTCGGCGAACGCTCAAGCGCGTTGCCCGCCCGATCCGTCTTGAGATCGGCGGGCTCACGCCACGTCCCGGCTGGGTGATCACGAACGTGAATGCGGTCACCAAGCTGTACATGGACGCCACCACCAGGTGGCCGCTCGAGGATGCGTCGGTTTCCTGCGTCTACGCCGACAACGTCGTTGAACACATCCCGCTGGACGCCGGACGAGCA
>JBDTDN010000029.1:0-11220 GCA_039923055.1 Jatrophihabitantaceae bacterium | reverse complement strand
GCACCAGTTGACGTCCACGTTCATCGGGACGTCGACGGGACTGCGTCGCCGCTTCGACCAGCCGGACGGACGCATCGAACTCAACGGCAAGTCCGGCAACCTGGACCGCTCGGCGTACGTCAGCCAGCACACGGTCGATTTCACAGACATCGACGCAACGGTCCTGGCCGATCAACTTGAGCAACGCCTGCAGTGGGCCAGCACGCACATCGATCTGCCGGCCGGACGATACGAGACGATCCTGCCGCCCTCGACCGTCGCCGATCTGATGATCTACGCATATTGGACGGCGGCCGCTCGCGATGCAGAGGAAGGACGCAGCGTCTTCGCCGGCGACTCGGGCAACACCCGGATCGGGCAGCGGTTGTCCGACCTGCCCCTGCGCCTGTACTCCGATCCGGCCTATCCCGGCCTGGAGTGCGCACCGTTCGCGATCGCCACCGAGTCCGGCGGCGGCTTGGAATCGGTCTTCGACAACGGCGCCCCGATCGGACCGATCGACTGGATTCGCGACGGCGGCCTGACCGACCTGATCCGAACCCGCGCTCACGCCGCCAAGACCGGTGCCGAAGCCCGGCCGATGACCAGCAACCTCATCCTGGACGCCGGCAAAGCAGGGACGAACGGGATCGATGAGATGATCGCCCGTACCGAGCGAGGCCTGCTGCTGACGTGTCTGTGGTACATCCGCGAGGTCGACCCGCAGACTCTGCTGTTGACCGGCCTGACCCGCGACGGCGTGTACCTCGTCGAGGACGGCCAGCTCGTCGGCGCTGTCAACAACTTCCGGTTCAACGAGTCCCCGGTGGATCTGCTCAGCCGGATCACCGAGGCAGGCCGGACCGAACGCACCCTGTCGCGGGAGTGGAGCGACTACTTCACCCGCACCGCGATGCCGCCGCTGCGTATTGGCGACTTCAACATGTCGACGGTCAGCCCGGCGTCATAGGCATTCCGGTAGGCGTTCCACGTCATTCCGGCGCAGTCTGCGGCAGTCCGAACCAGGCGCAGAACGTACCGCCGGTGTTAAACCTCTTTGTGGTGTGAGAAGGGACGCAGGCCGTGGATGGGCCTGATAACGCTTGCAGAAGGTAAATTCAGGGCATTCCATCCGACACGCGACGGTTCAGCGGATAGCTGATCTCCGGCGCACAGTCGACGTTGACTGGTGAGGAGCATTCGCATGACGGCTAGCGCGATTTTGGGTCTGGATTCGGCCCCTACGACACATTCGAAGCTGTTGGCGTGGGTGCGTGAGATCGCCGAACTCACCCAGCCGGACAGTGTCGTCTGGGCCGACGGCTCGCCCGAGGAGTGGACCCGGATCACCGACGAGTTGGTCGCTGCCGGAACCCTGGTGCGCTTGGACGAGCAGAAGAAGCACAACTCTTTCTACTGCGCCTCGGACCCTGCTGACGTTGCGCGGGTCGAGGGCCGCACGTTCATCTGCTCGGTCGATGAGGCCGACTGCGGCCCGACGAACCACTGGATGGATCCGGGCGACATGAAGGCCGTCCTCACCGAGCGTTTCCGTGGCTCGATGAAGGGTCGGACGATGTACGTCCTGCCGTACTGCATGGGACCGCTCACCGCCGAGAAGCCGCAACTGGGTATCGAGATCACCGACTCGGCGTACGTGCTGGTGTCGATGCACATCATGACCCGGATGGGTTTGGCCGCGCTGGACAAGTTCATCGTCAACGGAGAGGAGCAGCCGTACGTCGCCGGCCTGCACTCGGTCGGCGCACCGCTGGCCGACGGCGAAGCGGACATTCAGTGGCCGTGCAACGAAACCAAGTACATCGCGCACTTCCCCGAGGAGCGGGCCATCTGGTCCTACGGCTCGGGCTACGGTGGCAACGCGCTGCTCGGCAAGAAGTGCCACGCGCTTCGTATCGCGTCGGTGCAGGCACGCGATGAGATGTGGATGGCCGAGCACATGCTCATCCTGAAGCTGACCAGCCCGGAGCAGAAGAAGTACTACGTGGCCGCGGCGTTCCCGTCGGCCTGTGGCAAGACGAACCTGGCGATGCTCGACCCGACACTGCCCGGCTGGAAGGTCGAGACGGTCGGTGACGACATCGCCTGGATGCGGTTCGGCGCGGACGGCCGGCTGTACGCCGTCAACCCGGAGTTCGGCTTCTTCGGCGTCGCACCTGGCACCGGCGCGAACACCAACCCGAACGCTATGCGCACGATCGACAAGGGCAATTCGATTTTCACGAACGTCGCGCTCACCGATGACGGCGACGTCTGGTGGGAGGGTATGACCAAGGACAAGCCCGCGCACCTGACCGAGTGGACGGGCAAGGACTGGACGCCGGAGTCGGACTTCGTCGCCGCGCATCCAAACTCGCGCTTCTGCACCCCGATCTCGCAGTGCCCGACGCTTGCCGCCGAGTGGGACGACCCGCAAGGCGTGCCGATCGACGCGATCATCTTCGGCGGCCGCCGCCGGGACACCATCCCGCTGATCACCGAGGCTCGCGACTGGCAGCACGGTGTGTTCATGGGCGCGACGCTGTCCTCGGAGACCACGGCCGCGGCGACCGGTGCGGTCGGCGTCGTGCGCCGCGACCCGATGGCGATGCTGCCGTTCATCGGCTACCACGTGGGCGACTACCTCAACCACTGGATCGATATCGGCAAGGCCGCCGACGCCGTCAAGCTGCCGAAGATCTTCTACGTCAACTGGTTCCGCCGCGACGAGGACAACAACTTCGTCTGGCCGGGCTTCCGCGAGAACATTCGCGTGCTCAAGTGGGCCATCGACCGCATCGAGGGCAACGCCACCGCGGTAGAGACGCCGATCGGCCGGGTGCCGTCCGCGGACAGCCTGGACCTGGACGGCTTGGGCCTGAGCGACAGCGACGTCAACGTCGCGCTGCACGTGGACAACGACGAGTGGCGCAAGGAGCTGCCCGGCATCGAGGAGTGGTTTGCCAAGATCGGCGACAAGCTGCCGTCCTCACTGCGTGACGAACTCGAGGCGCTGAAGACCCGCCTGGCGTAACGCAAGCACGTCGCTCAGCGGTGCAGGTCGAACAACGCGAGCGCGGCGACAGTGTGAACATCGACCAGTTCGCTACGGCCGATCATCGCTCGGACGTCGGTGTCAGTGAACCAGCGATGCACCATGTCTTGCTCACTGGCCTCACGCCGTGGCTTGCCAGCGGTGAGCTCGGTTGCCAGCAAAACGTCGAAGTACTGCCCGGACATTCCGGCGTTGGCGGCCAGCCGACCGAGATGACGCCACTGATCGGCGCGCAGCCCCGTCTCCTCGACCAATTCGGCGACCGCCAACTCCTCGACCGTTCCGGTACGACCAGCCGGCCAGGCCCCCTGTGGCAGCTCCCAGACCCGACGTCCGAGCGGGTACCGGAACTGTTCCACCAGCCAGAATCCCCCGTTCTCATAAGGCAGAACGGTCACGAAGTCGGTGCGCTCGACGATGGCGTAGGTGCTGGCGCTGCCGTCGGCGTACTCGATCGCATCTTCACGTAGCCGCAGCCACGGGCTGGCGTAGATCTCGCGGGTACCTGTCTGCCGAATATCGTTCACGCCGATCAACTTACGGGGGCGACCAAACTGCGGGGACGACCCGGCCGTGCGCGGCTACGGGTGGCGACAGCAGAGCAGGTGCGCGACCAAGGCAGTCCAGCCGGTCTGGTGCGAGGCGCCCAGTCCCTCGCCGGTGTCGCCGTGGAAGTACTCGCTAAACGTCAGATGATCGCGCCACAGCGGGCTGGCCGAGGCCTCGATCCGGTTGCCGTCGCAGGGGCGCCGGCCGTCGGCTCCGACACGGAACAGGTCGATCAGCCGCGAGTCGAGCGCGTCCGCCGCCGCAGTCAACGTATGCCGGACGCCGGAGCCGGTCGGGACCTCGATCGTGGTCCCCTCGCCCAAGAAGCGCCCGTACGTGCGCAACGAGTCCGCCAGAAGCACGTTCACCGGGAACCACACCGGGCCACGCCAGTTGGAGTTGCCGCCGAACAGATCGGTGCACGACTCGCCCGGCTCGTAGTCGATCGACATCTGCTGGCCGTCGACCGACATCGTGAACGGAGTTCGGTAGGCGGCCGAGAGCGAACGGATCCCATGTGTGGATAGGAATTCACCCTCGTCGAACATCCGCTTCAAGACCCGTAGGAGCTGGGCCGGTTCAAGTAGCGCCAGCAGCTGATCACCCGGATCGGCCTGGCCCTGAGCAGCAGTGATCAGCCCGTCCAACTCCTCCGGATGGCGCCGTTTCAGCCAGTCCAGGCGCGCGGTGAAGTCGGGCAGCGCCGCCGCGGTCCAGGCCGGCGCATAGGCCACTGCGAGCACCGGCAGCAACCCGACCATCGACCGCACCGGAAGCTGCCGCGCCTGTCCGCTGGGCTCCACGAGCACGTCGTAGAAGAAGCCGTCGTCCTCGTTCCAGAGTGAGTGTTGACTCGATCCGAAGTTATGGACGGTGTGCGCGATGTCCAGGAAGTGACGGAGGAACTTCGTCGCCGTCTCGTCCCACGCCGGCACTGCGATGGCCAGCTCGACGGAGATCTTGAGCATGTTCAGGCAGAAGAACGCCATCCAACTCGTCGCGTCGGACTCCTCCAGGTGGGCGCCGTCGGGCAGGCCGGCCGATCGGTCGAACATCCCAATGTTGTCCATCCCCAGGAATCCGCCCTCGAAGACGTTTGAGCCGTCGGCATCCTTGCGGTTGACCCACCAGCCGAAGTTCAGCAACAGTTTGGTGAACACGCGGATCAGGAAGTCGGTGTCGGTACGACCGTCGATCAGGTAGACCTGCCAGGCGGCCCACGCGTGCACCGGCGGATTGACATCGCCGAAGGACCATTCGTACGCGGGCAACTGACCGTCCGAGTGCATCGACCATTCGCGGCACAGCAGCAGCAACTGTTCCTTCGCGAACGCGGGATCGACGTGCGCCAGCGTGACCGCATGGAAGGCCAGATCCCATGAGGCGAACCACGGGTACTCCCATTCGTCCGGCATCGAGATCACGTCCGCCAACCCGACGTTCCGCCACCCGGTGTTGCGCGCGCCGTGAGCATCGCGTTGTGGTGGTGGCGGCGGCTGGGCCGGATCGCCGGTCAGCCATTCGCCGACGTCGTAGCGGTAGAGCTGCTTGCCCCATAACAGTCCGGCAAAGGCCCGTCGCGCGATCGTCCGGTCCTCCGGTGTGAGGTCGGCGGAAATCACCTGGCCGTAGAACTCGTCCGCCTCGGTCTGTCGAGCTGCCAGGACGGCATCGAACCCGTCGCCGAACGCCTCCCCGTCGGCGTTGGCGGCGTTGGCGGCGTTGGCGGCGCAGAGCCGGAGCCGAACCCGAACGGTCTGGCCCGGCGCGACGGCGTCGAACCGGTACCAGAGCGCGGCTTTCGTGCCGGCGCCTTCTGGATTCACCGCGTCGGCGACGCCGTCGACGACGTGCCTGCCGATGCCGTCGGTCGGGTATGGCGTCCGGTTGCTCGCCGCGCCGAACAGCGCGACGGCGTTCGTCTCGTTGTCGCACACCAGCACCTGCGCATCACCCTCGGCTGCCAGCACATAGCGGCCGAGGTAGTCGTGCCGACAGTCCACGGCTACCAGGCCGGGCACGGTATCGACCCGTTTCAGCTGCGCGCACCGGTCGTCGTGCCCCCATGCCCAGGTGTTGCGGAACCATACCTGCGGCAGCAGGTGAAGCGGAGCGGCATCCGGGCCTTGGTTGGTTGCCTCGATGAGGATCGCGATGTCGTCCGGGGCGGCCTTGGCGTAGGTGACGGTCACGTCGAAGAACCGATCACCGTCGAGCACGCCCGTGTCGGCTAGTTCATATTCGCGTTCTTCCTTGCTGCGCTGGGCATTCTCGGTGCGCAGCCGCTCGTACGGGTACTCGGCCTGGGGATAGCGGTACAGCCACCGCATCCACGAATGCGTTGGCGTGCCGTCCACCGCCCACCAGTGCTCTTTGACGTCCTCGCCGTGGTTGCCCTGCGCGTTGGTGAGCCCGAACAGCCGCTCCTTCAGGATCCGATCGCGGCCGTTCCACATTGCGACGGAGAAGTTCAGGAAGCCGTACCGGTCGCAGATCCCGCCCAGACCGTCCTCGCCCCAGCGGTAGGCACGGGCGTGCGATTGCTCGAACGGCAGGTACGACCAGGCGTCACCGTCTGCGCTGTAGTCCTCGCGCACCGTGCCCCACTGCCGACCGGACAGGTACGGACCCCATAGCCGCCAGTTGTCGGTAGCGACATGATCAGCCGCTGCGGGCATACCTAGTTTTGGCGAGTCTGCCAACCTGGCGTGCTCGGCACTGCGGGGGTGGTCGGAACCATCAGTATCGGCATGGCGAGGGGTCACCCGGTCAGCCTGCCACGGCTGACCAGCGATGATCTGCGTCGGGTCAGCGTCCTCCAGCTGCAGGGTTCTGGCCTATCGAGCTAGCCGAGGATCTTGCCGGGATCGTGGACGACGACCGTTGAGGCGACCTTGTCGGCAAGGCTCTGGTGCTGCTGGCCCGTCAGGAACATGACCAACGAGACGAGCTCGGTGATGAGGCTCAGAATGCCCGTCACGATCGTGCCGAGGATGTTGCGCATCGCCATCGTTCCGAACGTCGCGGGCCGATTCTCCTGCGGCGTCCAGACCTTCATGCCGAGTACCTGCAGCGCTGGTGAGGTGCCCTTGCCCCATGCGATCAGTCCCCAGATGATGTACCCGATGACCAGGGTGACGATCGCGAGCAGGATCGACAGGAAGTAGGCACCGACCCGACGACCGACGCTGGCGAGCTGGACGCCCTGCGGCAACGTCAGTCCGCTTGCGGGGTCGAAGTACATACCCGGCGGGACGGGGCCGGGCTGGCCGTAACCGTAGGCCGCCGGCACCGGCGGAGCCGGCTGGAAGCCCTGAGCGGGATATCCCGGCGGTGGGAAGCCCTGGGCCGGGGAGGCCTGCGGCTGCGGTGGTCCCGACTGTTTCTGGAGGTTCGGCGGCTGCTGTGGGTAGCCCTGCGGCGGCTGCGCGTTCGGGTCTTGACTGCTTGTCATGTTCGGCTCCTCACCGGGAACGCCACCGCTGACGCGGGCCGCTGGTCCAGGGATGGTAGCGCCCGTGAGCGGTTATCACTGTCCGAACTCGGTCCTATAAATCAGTTTCCCCACGCGGGTAGCGTCAACCAATCGTGGCCGACGATCCTGTACTGACCGCTGAACGTACGCATCTGGCTCTGGCCCGCGCGTGCTTGGCGCAGATGAAGCTCGGGGCCGCGGCAATCGCCGACTACGGCGTGGACGAGCTCGCCAGCCAGAGCCTGGGTCGGATGCGCGCTGCGCGCTTGGAGGCACTGTCTGCCGACCCAGACGCTCCACCGTTCTTCGGCCGCACCGATCGGGACACCGACGACTCCCGCGTTGAGGTCTTCCACATCGGCCGCCGGCACGTTCGCGACAGCCACGCCGATCCGGTCGTCATCGACTGGCGGGCCCCGATTGCACGGGCCTTCTACCGGGCCACGACCAGTGACCGCCAAGGCGTCCGGTTGCGTCGGCGTTTCGGATTCCATGCAGCGGAACTGTCGAGCTTCGAGGACGAGCACCTGGATCTGGGCGAGTCGTTGGGACTGGCTTCCGGTCTGCTGCGCGAGGAGATCGAACGTCCCCGGGTCGGCCCGATGCGGGACATTGTCGCGACGATCCAGCCCGATCAGGACGATCTCGTACGCGCCGACCTGGACACTTCGATCTGCGTTCAAGGCGCGCCGGGCACCGGCAAAACCGCTGTCGGCCTGCACCGCGCGGCGTACCTGCTCTACACCTACCCGGAGCGGCTGCGACGCACCAATGCCGTTGGCGGCGTAACCACCGGTGGAGGGGGTGTGCTGGTCGTCGGGCCGAACCGCGCGTTCCTGCACTACATCGCGCAGGTGCTCCCATCGCTCGGTGAGGGCGGCATCGAGCAGTCGACCGTCGCTGAGCTTACGAAGTGGACGGCGACGGCGGATGAGCCGGCCGAACTCGCGACCCTCAAAGGCGATGCTCGGATGGCGGACGTGCTGCGGCGCGCCGTTCTCGCACATGTTGCCAGGCCGACGCAGGACGTGCTCGCAATCATCGGCACCAGGCGGTACCGCGTCGGGGCGCACCACCTACGGCGGTACGTGGACGACGCTCGCCGGTCTTTCGGCCCCAGCCTGCGGTGGACGACTGCACGCGAACGGCTGCGGATGCAGGTGGGAGCGGACGTCCGCCGGCAGCGCGAGGACAACGGCGGTGCCCCCAGCGATGCCGAGACAGCGAAGGTGGCCCGCTCGCTCGCGGTTCGGGCATTCGTCGACGAGGTCTGGCCGGCGCTGACAGCACCAGCGCTGTTGTCGCGGCTGTACGCCGAGCCGCAGTTCCTGGCCCGCTGCGGCGGCGGACTCACCGACGACGAACGAGCCGTCCTGGCTCGTCCGGCCGCCCGATCGATCAGGGCGACGGCATGGACGCCCGCCGACACGATGCTCCTGGATGAGCTGGACGGTCTGCTGGACGGGTCCGGCTCGTATGCACACGTTGTAATTGACGAGGCGCAGGACCTCTCGCCGATGCAATGCCGGGCGATCGCGCGCCGCTGCCCGCTCGGTTCAGTGACGGTGCTGGGCGATCTGGCCCAAGCCACAACCGCGTGGGCACCCGGCGATTGGGCGATCACACTGCGGCACCTCGGCCGCGACGGCACCGAAGTGCGTCCACTCACCGCCGGGTACCGCGTACCCGCCGAGGTCTTGGACGTGGCGAACCGGCTGCTGCCGCATATCGCGGTGGGCGTCCCGCCGGCCACCTCGATCCGATCCAGCGTCGACGCGCTGCGCTACGGACCGATCGATTCGCTGGTCGCCGAGGTACAACGATCGCTGGCGGACGAGGGCTCGATCGGTGTCATCGTTCCGGACGCGCGCCTCGAATCGGTACTGCGCACGCTCAACGATGCCACCATCGCCGCCGAGTCTGTAGACGCCGACACAGATCCCCGAGTCACGGTCATCCCCGCGTCTGAGGCCAAGGGCTTGGAATTCGACTTCGTGATGCTGCTCGAACCGGCCGAGATCGTCTCGGCCGAAGCGTCCCGTCCGGCCGGGTTGCGACGACTGTACGTCGTCCTGACCCGAGCGGTGACGCAGTTGGTCGTGCTTCACGACCAACCCCTTCCGTGGGAACTGACCGGTGTCATCGAGCCGTTGGAAGGGTAGGAAGGAGCTACACACGTTCGCTTGAGGGGGACAGCATGGGATTCATGGACCGCGCGAAGCAGAAGGCTGAGGAGCTTTCGAAGAAGGCCAAGCCGATGGCCGAATCCGCAATGGAGAAGGCCAAGCCGATGGCCGAGTCCGCGAAGCAGAAGGCAGGGGAGCTTTCGAAGAAGGCCAAGCCGATCGCCGAGAACGCCGCCCACAGGGCGAAGGAGTCGGCGGGCAACTTCCGCGACGGCCTACACGGCAAGGACGAACCGCCCACCGCGCCGGCACCGCCAGCGCCCTCGGCACAGCCGGCACCGCCCGCCCCTCCTGCACCGCCGGCACCGCCGGCACCGCCGGCACCGCCCAGCGAGGAGACCCCACCCCCCGCGAGCTGATCGCGGCGGATTCGTCCAGTGACCGCGGTCACGGATATGGTAGGAACCCCTGGATAACTTCTGCGCTACGCCATCCCTGTAGCAACGAGGTGTTCAGTCGCCCGTACAACCGCAGGCGCGGCAATCCCGCCCTGCGCGTCACCGCGAGGAGCGTCGTATGACCGAGCACGTGCATGCTGTGCACCCTGAGCCGGACATGGTCCAGTTGCTCACCCCCGAGGGCCAGCGCGTCGATCACCCGGACTACCCGCTGCAGATCACCGATGACGAGATCGCCTCGCTCTACCGCGACCTGGTCCTGGTTCGCCGCATCGACTCCGAGGCCATCGCGCTGCAACGTCAGGGCGAACTCGGCCTGTGGGCCAGCCTGCTCGGCCAAGAAGGCGCCCAGATCGGCGCCGGCCGTGCGCTGCTGCCACACGACATGGCCTTCCCCACCTACCGCGAGCACGGCGTCGCCTGGTGCCGGGGCGTCGATCCGCTCGCGTTGCTCGGACTGTTCCGCGGCACGAACCTGGGCGGCTTCAGCCCGCACGAGCACAACTTCAACAACTACACGATCGTCATCGGTGCGCAGACCCTGCACGCGACCGGCTACGCGATGGGCGTGGTTCGCGACGGCGCCGTCGGTACCGGCGATCGTGACCGCGACACCGCGGTGCTGGCGTTCTTCGGCGACGGCGCGTCCAGTCAGGGCGACGTCAACGAGTCGTTCGTTTTCGCCGCCGCCGGCAACCTGCCGATCGTCTTCTTCTGCCAGAACAACCAGTGGGCCATCAGCGAACCAGTAACCACGCAGAGCCGAGTACCGCTGTACCAGCGCTCGAGTGGTTTTGGCTTCCCGGGCGTGCGCATTGACGGCAACGACGTGCTCGCCAGCCTGGCCGTCACCCGCAAGGCGTTGGAGGATGCCCGGAACGCGCAGGGACCGACCTTGATCGAGGCGTTCACGTACCGGATGAATCCGCACACAACCAACGATGACCCGCGCCGGTACCGACTGGGCAGCGAGGGCGAAATGTGGAAGCTGCGCGATCCGATCGAGCGCGTGCGCGCGTACCTGGCCCGGTCGGCCGGTCTGGCGCCGGACTTCTTCCAAGCAATCGAGGCCGAGTCCAAGGCGTTGGCCGAGCACATCCGCGCCGGCTGCCGGGCGCTGGCCAACCCGACGCCGGAGTCGCCGTTCGACCACGTCTACGTCGACATGCCCGACGAGTTGCGCGAGCAGCGCACCGAATTCGTCGACTTCATGGCCTCCCTCGAACAGGTGATCGCATGAGCGACATCTCGTTAGCGAATGGCGGACCGAGGAGCGACATCTCGTTAGCGAATGGCGGACCAATGACGGCAATGACGGTGGCCAAGGCGCTGAACGAGGGCCTACGCAAGGCCATGGAGAACGACCCCAAGGTCCTGATCATGGGTGAGGACGTTGGCAAGCTCGGCGGTGTCTTCCGAGTAACTGACGGCCTGCAGAAGGATTTCGGCGAGGCTCGGGTCATCGATACCCCGCTGGCCGAATCAGGCATCATCGGCACCGCGGTCGGATTGGCGATCCGCGGCTATCGTCCGGTCTGCGAGATCCAGTTCGACGGGTTCGTCTTCCCGGCTTTCGAC